>CAYWBD010000381.1:0-7324 GCA_964456315.1 uncultured Thermoflexus sp. | reverse complement strand
TTAGTAGGTCGCGTCCGACGATGTCCGCCCCCAGGATCCGCTCCCTGGTGCCCCCCTCCATCCAGACGGGCGGCGCGTTCCTGAGCGCAAGGTCTTGATCACGGTAGTGGTGCGGGGCGATGAAGTCGGCGAATACCGCGCACACGACGAGAGTGCCGAGGATGAAGACGGGCACGATGGGCCAGCGGCGCGACTTCGCCCATGCCTTCGAAACTCTGCCTCGTGTCCGCTCTGTAGGCGCGGTCTTGCCGCCCGTGGCGGTCGCAGATGCCGCCGTGCTCACGTGAACCTGATTCGGGGGTCAACCAACGCGTAGGCCACATCGGAGAGAAAGCTGGCTACCGAGTACAGGACCGCAAACATCAGCACGGCCGCGGTCATCGTGGTGTAGTCGTTCTGGAAAACAGACTCGGTGGCCAGACGCCCCAGCCCGGGCCAGCCGAAGACGGTTTCGGTGATCACCTGGCCGTTCAAGAAGAACGCCAGGAGCAGGGCAGAAAAAGTGACTGGTGGGATAAGCGCGTTTCTGAATGCGTGCTTCCATATGAGCTTGAACGATGAAACGCCTTTTGCACGGGCAAGTTTGACGTATTCGCTGTCAAGCACATCAAGCATGGACGACCGCGTGAGCCGCAGATAGCCGGCTGCCCCGGCCCACCCCAACGTGACGGCAGGGAGGACGAAGTACTTCATCTGTTCGAAAAAGCCGGAGTCCGGCGACCCCTTGGTGCTCGTCGGCAACCAGCCCAGGTGGACCGAGAACACCAGCACCCCCATGATGCCCAGCCAGAACCCTGGGACCGCCTGACCGAGGATGGCGAACGACCTGCCCGCGTAGTCGATCACACTGCCGCGCTTTACGGCGGACAAGACCCCGAGCGGCACGCCGATCAACGTCGCAAACACCCAGCCCACTCCCGCGAGCTGCAGCGTGTTCGGCAGGCGCTCACGGATGACTTCACTCACTGAGCGCTGGGTCTGAACGGTCTTGCCGAAGTCGCCCTGAACGACCTGCCCGATCCACTTCAGGTACTGGACGACGAGGGGCTTATCGAGGCCGAGGATGCGCCCAAGCTCTTCGTACTGTTCCGCTGTGACACCGTAGCCCTCGGGCCGGATCATGAACTGGCGGGGGTCGCCGGAGAGCCTGGAAACAGTAAAAACAATTACGGTGGCGGCCAGGAGCGTAAGGAGCGCGAAACTGGCGCGCTGGATCAGAAACCGGCCCATCGTGAACTCAATTAAGCGTTGCGGAGGCGCTGGAATCTAGCACGCAGAAAAATGGTTGTCAAAGACCCCAGTACGCCGCTGCCACGCTTGTATCCCCGGCGCGTGAAACGCCCTGTCAAGGTTATGATTCCGTGGCCGCCGCCAGTGCCCTGCCACGGGTGGGCCAGCCAGGCGACATCGCCCCGTCGGTGAGGGCGCCGCGCAGAGCACCAAGGAGCTACAGACGTGAGGATCATCAAGCTCGAACACGTTGACCTGTTTGTGGCAGACGTCAGACGGTCGGTCGACTTCTATCGCAAGCTTGGGTTCGTCCCGGACGGTACCAACGACAACGGAGACGCCGTGTACATGAGCACGCACCACGGCAGCCCGTCTCTGGGAGTCGAACTGCACAAGGCCAAGCCCGGCCAGCAGCTGGGGATCGACCACCTGTCGTTTGAGGTAGAGGACGTGGACCTGGCGTTCCGGGAGGCGAAATACCTCGGTATCCCCTTTGAGATCGACCCCCGAACCGGTACCCGGTCCGGCCGCCGCATCGCGAATTTCCGGGACCCCGATGGCGTGCTGCTCCAGTTCTCGCGCAAGGTGAGCCGCGCTGACTATGAGGACTGGAAGTAGGCAGCGCGCCCTTTCAGGCCCTTACGCTGGCGACCCCCGGTCCCAGGTCCGGTCCTTGTCGCTGGTTGCGTCTTGAAAAGGGGGAGACCGTCGCGACCACAGGAATGGAGGGTAACTGACCATGGTCCGTACCAGCTCCAAGGCGATGGCCGGAGCTCACACAGTGGACATCACTCCGACCACCTCACCCGTGTGGGCGACGTCGAAGCAGCTCCGGCGCAACACAGCCGAGGAAAGCGCTGTCCTCGCCAACGCCGTCGTCTTCACTGACGGAAATGAGATGGCCGCCGTCGTGGGGTGTGACCTAACGACGATCTCACGCGGCCACTTCCTGGCAATGCGAGAGCTCGCGTCTCTCAGGAGCGGGATACCGGAAAAGAACATCCGCATCGCTGCGAACCACGTCCACACGGCGCCGTGGCTCACGCCTGGTTTCCTGATCAACGGCCCGAGTCCCGACCCGGTCTACGCCGAAATGGCGGCTGACTGGATTGCGGACGCCGTCTGTGAGGCCAAAAGGAAACTCCAGCCAGCCCGCTTTGCCGCCGGGCAGGCGAAAGGAGCAGGCGTCAGCTTCAACCGCCGGTACGTGAAACCTGATGGCAAGGTGGTCATGGTCTTCTCGACTGGCCGCGACCCGTCGCTGCCGGCGGCGGGCCCTGCCGACGATGACCTTGGGTACATCTTGTTCGAGTCCCCCGACGGCGCGCCGATTGCGCTCATCACCAGCTTTTCGGCCCACAACCACGTCGTCGACGGGTGCCCTGTTCCGGGCAGGCCGCCGAACGAGGTATGGCACCGTGATTTCGGCGGCCGGTTCGGAGATGTGGTCCGCCAGCGAGTCGGTGCGCCTGTGCCGGTGGCCTATCTGGCCGGGGCCTGCGGCAACACCGCCTGGCAGGACCCGAAAGTCGCTCCGCCCATCGACGGCCAGGCTGCCGCGTGGCGCATCGGGGCGAAGTTGGCAGATGCTTACCTGGCCGACGTCCCCCGGGCGCCCAGACGTCAGATCACCGACCTGCGTTTTGCGGCGAAGCTCATCGAGATACCCGACAGGCCGCTTGCAGACTCGCACGCCTGCACCGACCAGTGCCGCGGGCCTGAGCCGGACCTGAACGATTTCGACAAGCGCCGCTTTGGGCTCGAGCGCAAGGTGCAGCAGGAGCGAGGCGACGGCTCGAAGAACATCGTAGAGGTTGGGGCGCTGTCATTCGGAGGCGCTGCGATTTCATCGAACCCAGCGGAGCTGTTCGTAGAGTTCGGGCTCGAGATCAAGCGTCGTTCTCCGTTTGAAGTGACCCTCGTCTCAGAGCTTACGAACGGCTATTGCGGATACGTGCCGACCGAGGCGTCATTTGCGCAAGGGGGGTACGAGACCCACCGCTCGATGTTTTCGAGCCGCGTCGCGCTGAACGGCGGCCGCATCATTACGGACGGTTGCGTTGAAGTCCTGAGGATCTGCCACGGCGGTTGAGCCGCCTGGGCGAGAGGGGTGGGCTTAGGCGCGCTGGGATCTGGGCTCAGACTAGCCACTTTCTGGCCCAGCCCAGGCCTTCGGCCGTCTTGCCCTTCGGGCGGTACTCGCAGCCAACCCAACCGGCATAGCCCAGCCCATCGATGAACGGGAGTATGAAGTCGTAGTTGATCTCGCCAGTGCCCGGCTCGTTGCGGCCGGGGTTATCGGCGATCTGGAAGTGGCCGATCATCCCGTAGTTCGCCTTGATCGTCGTGGCCAGGTCGCCTTCCATGATCTGCATGTGGTAAGCGTCGTACTGCATGCGGGCGTTCTTTTCCGCCACCGCGTCCACAACGGCTTTCATCTGGGCTGTCTTCAATAAGAAAAAACCAGGCACGTCCCTGGAGTTGAGGGCTTCTACAAGGACAGTCGCGCCCAGAGGGGCGCACTTGCGTGCGGCGAACCGTGTGTTTTCGACAAGCGTCTGCATTGCCCGGTCAGCGGACACCCCTGGCGGCGCCTTTCCCGCAAGGACGGTGAGCAGCTTGCAGTTCAGAGTTCTGGCGTAGTCGACCGCCTTGCCCACGCCTTCCTGGAACTCGCCAGTGCGGTTTGGATCGGCGGCGATGCCGCGGTCGCCGCCGGCCCAGTTCCCGGCCGGAAAATCGAACAGCACCTGGTTCAGGTGGTGCTTGTGAAGCTGTTCCGCGATCTGTTCCTTGGGGAAGTCGTAAGGGAACAGGTACTCAACACCCTTGAACCCTGCCTTTGACGCCGCCTCGAACCGTTCGAGGAACGGGACTTCATTGAACATCAGCGTCAAGTTGGCAGCCAGTTTCGGCATGTGCGCAGCCCTTCTTTTGACCGGTAAATGGTGACGAACTATTGAGGTTCCCGGCGCCGGCCTTGTTGCGGACTCCGTTGTCTCCACATGACAGGGCCTGAACCGCCGCCTGCTTTGAACGCGCCTGGGGGACGCCCTACCGCTTGAGACTGAGAATCGTACGCACCGGGGAGCCGAATCTCAAGCAGCGGGTCTCGTTGTCAGGCGTATCCTTTCCCGCCAGACCCATTGGCCGGGGCATGACGCACGGCGGACCTGGAGGACAAAGTGTCAGTAAGCTCTCTGGACGATTTCAAGAGCCGGGGCCAGGTCTATAGCGACCTCGGCGTCAGGCCCATCATCAACGCCCAGGGCACTACCACGACCCTTGGCGGCTCCACGGTCGACCCGGTGGCCGCGGCTGCAATGGCCGAAGCCAGCCGTTCGATGGTCTTTCTGAAGGAACTGAACGACCGGGCAGGTGAGATGATCGCCCGCTACACCGGGGCAGAAGCGGGCCTTGTGACCTCAGGCGCCGCTGGCGGGATGCTGCTCGAAGCGGCAGCGGTCCTTGCCGGGAAAGACCCTGCCCGCATCAAAGCCCTGCCGGACACAGTAGGGTCGAAGAACGAGATCGTCATCTCCGACCACCACAAGCACGTGGGGTACCTGCATGCCTGGAGGGCGGCAGGAGCGACGCTTGCTCCGGTGAACATCGACTCCTCCGAGATGGCCGAAGAAGCGGCTGCGAAGATGATCGCCGCGGCCGGGCCAAAGACCGTGGCTGTTGGACACATCGTGTCCCGGTGGCTCAGGCCTGACCCGCCCGGCTTCCTCAAGGAACTGTGCAGGCAAGCGCACTCACAGGGTCTGCTGGTGGTCGTGGACGCCGCCGCTATGCTGCCGCCTGTCGAAAACCTGAAGCGGTACATCGCTGACGGAGCGGACCTGGTCGTCTTCAGCGGGGGCAAAGCCATCCGCGGGCCCCAGTCCGCGGGCATACTGGCCGGGCGCAAAGACTTGATCAACGCCGCCGAAATGAACGGGGCGCCTCACGACGCGGTGGGGCGCGGCATGAAGATATCTAAGGAAGAGATCGTTGGGATGATGGTCGCACTCAAGAGGTATGTCGAGCGCGACCACGCAGCGGACCAGCGGCGTTGGCGAGCCCAGATGCAGGTCGTCGCGACCGCCCTCAGAGTGGTCCCTGGCGTCCGGGCGCAGGTCCTCCAGGACGACTTCTCGCGCCCGGTCCCAGAGGTGGCGATCTCTTTTGGCAAGGACTACAAGGGGCCAGCGTGGAAAGAGGTCTGCGACCGCCTCGCCGCGGGCGACCCACCGGTTGTGATCGGCGGCAAGAACCCCCGCGGCGACGACCTCTTCGTGAACGCCCACAACCTTGCGGAGGGCGAGGAGGCCATCGTCGCCGAAAGACTGACGGCTGAACTTGTCCGGGCCTGAGCCGGCTTCCGGCGGCAACTGCGAGACACGGCAGGGTGATCGCCGGGCCGGTGGGCTGGCGATTGGGGTCTGCGAGTGAAGCTCAGGGTCGTGGGTGCACACAACTTCGCAAGCCGCACCACGCGCCTCGGGTGCCTGCTTGTGGATGGCCAGATCGCCCTCGACGCCGGTTCGCTCGCCGTAGGCCTCACGTTCGAGGAACAGCGCCGCGTCCGCCATGTGTTCCTTTCGCACCGTCACTACGACCACGTGCGGGACCTGCTCGTACTGGGCCTTTCCTGCACCTACATGAACACCAGCGTTGACGTGTATGGCACCGAGGCCACCCTGAACGCCGTGGGAGATGGGCTGTTCGGCTCGGGCCTGTACCCGGACGCCCGGACCCGGCCATCGGCAGAGAACCCTGCGGTGCGTTTCCACGCTATGTCGCCGTACAAGCCGCTGTACCTGTCCGGCGGGTACACCGTCGTCGCAACGCCCGTGGTTCACACGGTCGAGGCGACCGGCTACGAGGTCACTGGTCCCGACGGGCGGCGGCTCTTCTACTCCGGAGACACTGGCCCCGGCGTCACGCAAGCCTGGCCGCACATCAAGCCAGACCTCCTGGCCCTGGAATGCACACTCGACAACTCCGACGCCAAGAAGGACCAGTGGGGTACGCACCTCAGGCCCGACTCATTCGGCGATGCGCTCGTCAAGTTCAGGGAGATGCACGGCTACATGCCGAAGTCGCTCGCAGTTCACCTGGCGCCCTGGTTCGAAGACGGCATACGCAGGGAGCTGCCGGAAGTGGCGCGCAGAATAGGCGCAGACATCCAGATCGCTGCCGAGGATGACGTGCTTGAAGTTTGATCCAATGGACACCGACTGACAGGACGAGCGCCGCGCCGCGCCTCCGGGCGTTGCCAATAGCCGGCGTGCTCCGGCGCCCCCGACCATATGGCGACTGGCTGTTCGTTGACTGAGCCAAACGGCTCAGGAGTCGGGGACGTTGGACCTCCGATCTCATCCCGTTCTTGTGCGCAGGGCGGCGCTCCCGTTTGACTGGGCGAGATCCGGAGCGTAGTCTCCCCGGCGCCGCCGTGCTCCGATTACTGCAGACCCACGGCCCATAGCAGCGCTAGACCGCGCACTATGCGCATAAGGATCGCGAGATGCGACACCGCGTTCGCGCCCTGTCCGGCAAAGGACCTGCGATGACGCGGTCCAAGCGGGCGGCGCTGACGCTGGCGTCCGCCCTTGCCGTCGCCGCATTAGCGGCTGCCGTCGCGGCCGTCTCGGTGGTCCTGGCGGCGGACAACACGGCCCTCCGTTTCACCCGGAGCGACGGGACCGCCATCACCCAACTCGTCCTGGCGGGCAACGGGTCGTCTGTAGAACTGCGGGTCGCCGCCGATAACCTCGGGACAGGCGCCGCTGACACCGCTCAGCTGAGCATCGTGCACGATGACGCGGTGCTCTCGATCACAGCCCCCGAGTGCGTCGGGATCTATTCGGGCGGCGTAGGTGCAGGGCCGGTCAGGGTAAACGGCGATACCGCGACCTTGCTGGTGTGTTCGCGCACCGCCGGGCCCCTGGACGACAGCGGCCCGATCGTGAAGTTCACGCTCACCCGGGTCGGTGCGGGCAACCAGACGCTGTCGTTTGCTACGGGCGGGCCGTTCGGCACGGGCTTCTTCGAGGGCGGCGTCCCCGTCACATTCGGCTCTGCCGCGACCCTGAAGGTCCTGCAGGCC
>CAYWBD010000380.1:0-2070 GCA_964456315.1 uncultured Thermoflexus sp. | reverse complement strand
ACCTCGTCGGCAAAGAGATGCTGTCGCCGTGGCACGAGGTGACGCAGTGGCAGTCGGCGCCGATGTTGGCGGTAATGCGGCGGTCGCAGCGACCGTGGGCGATGGCGGAATCGTTGGCGATGGTGACGGGGTTAGAGTCGGGCCCGCCGTAGGCGTCGGCGTGACGGCGACAGGGACCGTTGATGCCGGCGACGGTAGGGGCGTCGGCGTTCGGGTCCGGGTTACCGTCGCTTGGGGTACGGGGGTCACAGCTGAGGTGGGAGCGACCAAGGTGGGTAGCGCCGCCGTCCGGGCGGCCGTCGGGACGGCGGTCGAGGTCGGGGTGGACGGTGCCGTGCAGCCCGTGACCACGGCCCCGATGACTAGGACCAGCGCTGCGAGCGCCAGGGTTGCCCCTGTCCGCTTTCCAAGCCACATCAAAGAGAACTCTCGAAGCCTTGAGTCAGGCTCGGACCTTGCCAGGGATTCCGGCCTCGCCGCGGAACGTCAGTTTGTGCGGGCCGCTTTACGGCGGGTCACCACGTACGCGGCGACCGCGCCGGCTGTGACCACGATCACAAGTATCACAGCCGCTATTACCAGCGCGTTGGAGGCCCCACCACTGCTTTCATCCTCCGGTGTCGTCTGCGTAGCGCTGGCCCGCACTAGCAGGTACGTCGTGTACCCGGATTGGATGGGCGCTTCGTGGTAGGTTTGGCTGCCATCCTGACGCGGGCGCAGTTCAGAACGGTGAGGGCGACGGTCCGTCAGGCTGACAAGCGTCAACGTGCCAGTGCCCCGGGCCGCCGCCGGATCTGACGACTCTCGCAGGCGAAAGTCCACGTCCCCGAGGGACGGGTCGAGGTTTGATTCAACGTCGTAAGCTCCGAAGGTCTCATGCAACACGGAACCTGCGCCCAGCAGGGCATGCGCCGCAGCCTCGGTCATTCCCGTCCCGACGGGAACGGCAATGACGCCCATGCGCAGGCCCAGGGGCAACCTGGGGAGCCGGGCGGTAAGACCCACCTCCGGCTGACCGCGTTCTATCAGGCCGTCCGGACGCGAAAAGACCGTGACGACCACGTCCAGGACTTCCGCCTCGTTGGATACCGACGTGCTCGAGAACTCGCCCAACCGGAATATCGCGACGCCCCGGTCGCCGGGGCCGAAGTGAACGGTCAGTGTCCGGGCTCCGCTGTCGCTGGCAACCGAAATCCTGCCGCGCGGGTCTGTCAGGGAGCCGAGAGGTTCCCCCGGCGCGGAAGCTACCGGCAGTGAAATCACCTGGCGATTGCCCCCTGCGTCCCGCAACTGGACCGGAGCGGGCAGGATGAGCAGGTGCTTGCCTGCCACACTGCGCGCCTCCATGGCGCCGTCGAGCACCACTGAGCTCGCATCGAAGTCTGTGGTGGCGTCCGGAAGCTGGGGCGGCTGGACCAGGCCGGCGCGTGAGTCGGGCTGAGGGGTGAGGTCTGGGGGTGGCAGGGTGCTGCCCCCGTCGGCAAGGACTGTGCGGCTGTCGCCCCAGTTAGTCTGGGAAACGCCTGGCAGAACGCTCCCAGCAACGACCGCGATCACCGCAAGCATGGCCAGCGCCGGTAGGGAACCTCGACCGCTCAGCGCCCCCATCACCCGGCCCCTGGGACGCGGTCTGCGGTCTGCGGGCCGGTCACGATCACGCTGATATCGACGGAGGCCGTGATTTCAGCGCCGCCGGACCGCTGGACACCGATGGCCCGCAGCGCGCCGGGGTACACGCCCGGGACCGCCGAGGCCCGGAATGTCCCGAGTGGGTCAACGACGCCCGCGGCGGGGTCTGCGGCCTGCCACCGGACAGTGACGTCCGGGCGCCAACGGCCAGCGCGGTCGCGGGCCAGAGCGCGCAATCCAACGATCCCGCCTTGCGGCACGACCACCTGTTCTGGCGACGTTGTGATTGACCACAACGTGTCAGGCTGGGAGGGGGACTGAGGGGAAACCTCAACGGACGCTGTGCCCCTGAATCCCTGAGGGGCCTGACCGAAGACCGCGCTGACTGAGGCCGGGCCTGTTGCAGCGTGGGCGGCCGACGTGAACACGCCCTCGTCTGAG
>CAYWBD010000379.1:0-2677 GCA_964456315.1 uncultured Thermoflexus sp. | reverse complement strand
TGCTGTGCGCGTATTCGGCAGCCCGACGGGCGGGGTTGTGCTCACAGGCATGGGCCAGGACGGCGCCCGGGGCAGCGGCCTGAGCAAGGCGGCAGGGGGCTGGGTGGCGGCCCAGGACGAGTCAACCTGCGTGGTCTACGGCATGCCGCGCGCGGTGGCGGAGGCCGGCCACGCAAACGTTGTGGCCCCGATCGGCAAGATTGCTGCCGAGATAGTCAGGCTCTGTGGCGACCCGCGGCGCATGGCCGCAGGGGCGGCAGGTTAGTCATGAATCAAGCGAGCCCCATAGCGGCAATCAGCGACGCCGACTACGCCAAGATCAAGGACGCTGTGCGCCGGCACCTTGCTGTGGACCTTGACTACTACAAGTCCAATCAGATGGTCAGGCGACTGACCGGCTTTGTCCAGCGGACCAAGGCTGCATCGGTGCCAGAGTTCCTGGCACGGCTCGGCGCCGACGCCGCGCTTAGGACAGAACTCAAGGACTTCCTGACGATCAACGTCACGGAGTTTTTCAGGGACGCCGCGCCGTTCGAGGTCCTTGAGAAACAGGTCCTCCCAGAGGTGCTGAGCCGCTCACCGTCCCCAAGGATCTGGAGTGCCGGGTGCTCGCGTGGAGCGGAGGCCTACTCAGTCGTCATGGCCCTGGAGGACATGCGTCCCGGGCTCCGATACCGGTTGATTGGGACTGACCTTGACCGCAACGTTGTGGACATGGCGCGGGCTGGCGGGCCCTACTCCGACGCAGACGTCAAGGGCGTCTCGAAAGCCCGGCTCTTGCGTCATTTCGTCGAGACACCGCAGGGCAGGTTCGTGAAGCCAGAGCTACGCGCAAAGGCGGAGTTTCGAGAAGGAAACCTGTTCTCGGACCGCTTTGAGACCGGGTTTGACCTGATCCTCTGCCGCAACGTGGTGATCTACTTCTCGGACGAGGCGAAGAAGAAGTTGAACGAACGCTTCTCGGCGTCGCTGCGGGAGGGCGGGTTCTTCTTTATCGGCGGCACCGAAACGATCCTCGGGTGTGCCGATTTCGGCTTCGAGCGCGTGAACTCATCTTTCTACCGGAAGGCTGCGGCGTCGAGCGCGCAATTGGCTGCATAGGACTTACGCGTCAGCGGGGACGTGGCGGCCAGGCGAACTCAGCCAGGCGGCCATGGGCGCCCCCTGGGCGGTCGGACGTGCTGTGGAGGCCGTGGAGGCTGCAGGACGTCGTTGGGTGGATGTGGGGGCGGGGCGGATGCGGAGGCTGTCTGCGCGCGGTGTTTCGGCCGGCATGGTCCTGGGCAGGACCGTCACGGACACGTCCGGGACCACTGTCTGCGAGGCCGGGCGCCCCCTGACCCCAGCCGCGCTAACCGCCATTTCGATCTACGGGATCGACGAGCTGTTCATCCAGGACGCCCGGACGGATGACGCGCCGGTCGACCCGCTCATCGCCCCTGAGCTCGAGGCCGAGGCCGCAGGGGCGCTGCGGCAGCTTGTGAGCGAGAGCGCCAGCGCAGACCTCGCAGACGAGTCGCTGCTGGAGCAGGCCGTCCGCCCGGTACACCGGATGGTGCAGAGCGTCTGCGCGATTTCTATCGGCGACCTCAACACCTCCCCTTGCAGAGGGGGGCCTGGCGCAACTTCACGACTGCCGGCCCGGGCTGCCGGGCTGGCGGCGGTCCTCGCAGCAAGGCAGGGAATGGGCGTGGACGGGGTCCTCGCTGCCGCGCTGGCGACACTTCTGATGGACGCCGGGCATCCGCGCGGCGCGGCCCTACCTGACGGCGGCCCGCACCCTGTTTCAGCCGGACGACAAACGCACCCCCAGGACGGCTACTTGTTGCTCCGTGAGTCCACGCTGCTGGCGACCGACGTGATGCGGGGCGTGCTGGAACATCACGAACGGCCCGACGGCAGCGGCTACCCGCGGTCGCTCAAGGGCAAAGACATAAGCGCGGTCGCCCGGACGGTGGCCGTCGCGGACGCCTATTTCACTCTCATATCACCGGGACCAGACGGGCCTGGGGTCCGGAGGCACGAGGCTGTCGAGTACATCTGCGCTTACGCCGGTGAGCACTTCGACCCCGACATCGCTGCACTGCTGGCTCGTTGCGTGCCGATCTACCCTGCCGGGACCATGGTCCGGCTGAACACGGGCGAGATGGGTGTTGTGATCGACCCGAACCCGGGCCACCTGGGCAGGCCGGTGGTACGGGTCCTCTACAGCGACCTCGGGTACGAGATTGCCAACCCCACCGACGTCGACCTGGCCTCGCCAAGCGAGCGAGACAGGATGGTGGCAGACACGCCGGAGTATTGAGTGCGCGCCACAATCTGGCGATGGGCTGCACTCATGGCCCTCACCGGCGAGCACGATGGCCGCGGGGACGATTCTCCGGTTTCATTGAACGGGAGATGCCCGGACCTTTGCGAAAGGCCCGGGCGGTCGTGCGCGCAGGAAGCGAAGGGACGGCGGCCGGGCAGGCCTCGATGTCATGACAGAAGGTAGTGTCCTTTCACAGGCGGAGATCGATGCTCTGCTGGGCGGTGGCGCCCCGCTGGCAACGCCCGCGCCTGTTGCGGCCATGCCCACGCCTGCCGCTGCGCCGCCCGCCGCTGCCGCGCCGCCGCCTCCACCTCCCCCACCGCCGCCACCGCCAAGACCCGCTGCCCCGGTGATGACGCCGGTCGC
>CAYWBD010000378.1:0-5369 GCA_964456315.1 uncultured Thermoflexus sp. | reverse complement strand
AGGTCCTGCAGGCCGACCCGACGCCCACCCCGCCGCCAACGGCGACAGCGGTGCCCGCCGCGCCTGCGCCAGCGCCCGCTCCTGCTCCCGCTCCGGCCCCTGCCCCTGCGCCCGCCATCACCGTGCCAGGACAGCCCACCGGCGTAGCAGGGACGCCTGGCAACGGGCAGGTCGCGGTCGTGTGGACTCCGCCCGCCAGCAACGGCGGCAGCGTGATCACGTCTTATGTGGTGAACACAGTTGGCACCGCCAACGCCCTTACCGTGCCCGGAAACGCGACCGGTGCAACGGTGACCGGCCTGACCAATGGCACGGCCTACCAGTTTGTCGTCGCCGCCGCGAACTCCGTCGGACAGGGTCTCGGTAGCGTCCCAAGCGCGCCGGTGACGCCGTTCGGGCTGCCGGGCGCTCCGGTCAATGTCGTGGCCGCGGCCGGTGAAGACGACGGCGACGATGACGATGACGGCAACGACGACGAAGTCGCGGTCGTGGTCACCTGGGGCGCTCCAGTGAGCAACGGCGGCAGCGCGATCACGGGATACACCGTGCAGCCGTCGCCCGGGGGCCCGGCGGCAAAGACGCTCGGCGCGACGGCCAGGTCCGCTACGTTCACCGGCCTCGATGACGACACGGCGTACACCTTCCAGGTGCGCGCGGTAAACGCCGCGGGCGCTGGGCCGGCAGTGACGTCGAACGCGGTCGGCGGCGCTGTCCAGGGCGCGCCGGGTGAGCCCGATGAAGAGAGCGAGCCCGAGGACCACGAGTTTGACCTGAATGTGGTCGCAAGCACCGGCCAGGCGCAGGCGTTGAAGGCGGCGCTGGACCGGGCGACCGGCGGGAACGTGCAGGCTGCCCGTGGCCCGTTGGCGCTGTCGGCCCGCAACGGCGGGCTCTCGGTGACGGTGCCCATCACGGGCGGCGCTGCGGGCAGGCAGCTTTCTGGCGCGGTCAGCCTCAAGTTGGGCGACCTGACGGTGCAGGCCCAGGACGGCGCGGGGACGGCAGCGGTGCAATTGAGCCCCGACCTCCGCGTCGAAGGGCCTGCGAAGCTGTCGCTGACCGCAACGGCACTGGTCATAGAGATCTCAAACGCCAGGCTCGTCTTTGCGCCGGCTGCGCCACCTGCGGACACGCTGACGGGTGGCAGCCCGCTGGTGTCGGAGCTGGGCGTGCGGTTCAGCATCGCAGCGCGGCAGTTCAGCGCTGAGTCCCGGCTGCGCGTGACGTTCTCGAAGAGCGGGGCGTCGCTCGGCGTGGACACGTTCAATGCCATCCAGGCAGCCATCATCCGGTCTGTTGGGGCGATCGCCAACCCTGACGAGGACATCGCCGTCATCGTTGATGTGCAGAAAACCGGGCTGGCGGACCAGGACCTCGGCGACAACACGGCGACGCTGACTACCAGCAGGGCGTGGTCGCAGGCCCGGTTGTCCGAGGGCAAGAGGCTGATGATCGGCAAGGTAGCGGCCGCAGGGGCCGCGGCCCAGGTCAGGGACGCCGACTGCGTTGCCGACGGCGACGCCGTGAACTGCTCCGCGGCGTTCACCGGAGAGAGTGGCGGGTTCTCGAAGTTTGTGCTGTTCGCGGCCCTGCCGACGCCGCGCATCCTGGAGACCCCGGTCCTTCTAGTTCAGGCGACGGCCACCCCCACGTCGACGTCCACCCCCGCGCCCGCACCAACAGCGACGCCCGCGCCAACGGCCACTGCTGCGCCGACCGCCACGCGACGGCCTGCCCCGACGGCGACGCCTGTCCCTTCGACTGCCACTCCCGTTCCCACGGCTACGCCGCTGCCTGCCCCATCGGCGACGCCCGTGCCGCCCACACCTGCCCCGGCGCCGACTGTCGTGAGCGCTGCGCCGCAAGATGCGCCGGTCGATGCGAGCGGCGGGTTCCCGTGGTGGGGCTGGCTCGTGATTGTCATCATCCTTGGCGCGGTCGCAAGCGGCGCTGCCGGAGCCTGGAGGCTGCTGCGCAAACGCGGGGTGGCCGCGGGCCTGGTCATCGGGCTGATCGCGTCGTCTGCGTTGTTCTCGGGCCACGATAACGGCCCCGCGCTGGCCCAGGAGGGGCCGGCGGACATCAGGTCGGAAAACAAAGCTCTGCCTGAAAAGAGCGGCCGCGTACACCCGTCGCTGGCCGAACTGGCCGTGGGCCCGGCGGCTCGCTCCGCTGTAGCGGCGTTGCCGGATGACGGGCCTCGCATCGAGGCCGCGGCTGTCCCGCTGCGGTTCGTCGAGGACCGCGTGATCGTTGACATTGTCGCCAGGGGCGACCCGGCCGCCCTTGAGGCCGAGCTTGTCGCCCTGGGCATGCAGAACGTGTCGAGATACGGCCGCGTCATTTCGGGCGAGCTGCCGGTTGATGCGGTGGCCGCGCTCGAAGACCTGCCCGGCCTGGCGTCAGCGGTGCCGCCCATGCCGATGCTCCACGTCGGCGACGTGACCAGCCAAAGCGACCAGGCCATGCGGTCAGACGTCCTGCGGACGATGCGCGGGCTGGACGGCACGGGGGTGACAGTTGGCGTGCTGTCCGACAGCTACGACTGCCTGGGCGGCG
This sequence comes from uncultured Thermoflexus sp., assembly GCA_964456315.1. Taxonomy (GTDB): domain Bacteria; phylum Chloroflexota; class Dehalococcoidia; order Lucifugimonadales; family Lucifugimonadaceae; genus SHXW01. The sequence goes on along the minus strand of CAYWBD010000378.1, from coordinate 2,810 downwards.
CGGCTGCCGGTGTCGCCAGTGGCGACCTGCCGGGTGCGCTCGACGGGACCGCGGACGATGTGGTGGTCCTGGCTGAGTTGTCGGACTGTACAGGAGCCATAGACGAAGGTCGGGCGATGATGGAGTTGATCCATGACGTTGCGCCTGGGGCGCGGCTCATGTTCCACACCGCGTTCGAGGGTGAGGCCAACTTCGCGCGGGGGATCCGCGCGTTGGCGGATAACGGCGCGGATGTGATCGTGGACGACGTTGGATATGCGGGGGAGCCGTTCTTCCAAGACGGGGTTATCGCCCAGGCAGTTGACACGGTCGTTGGTCAGGGCGTGGCGTACTTCTCGTCGGCCGGGAACAGTGCCCGTAGGTCTTACGAGAGTCCGTACCGGGCCGGGACGCCGTTCGGGGGCTTTCCCATGCACGACTTCGACCCTGGGCCGGGCATGGACACACGGCAGCGAATCACAATCCCACCACTCGGAATCTTCTGGGTAATCCTTCAGTGGGACCAGCCTTTCCTGAGCGCCGGCGGAGCCGGGAACCAAACCGACCTCGACATCTTCCTCTTCAACACGGCGGGCGTCCTCCTATTCACCAGTCAAGAGAACAACCTGGTGACTGGAGACGCGGTTGACGTACTGCTCGTAAGAAATACCAGCTCGACGTCGTCGGCGTCTGCCGATCTGGGCATCCTGCATTTCGCCGGCCCTGCTCCCACCTTCGTGAAGTATGTCGACTGGCGCAACGCGACGATCGTTGACTTCCCCACCGCGAGCAGCACTAGCTGGGGGCACTCGAGCGCGGCAGGAGCGGAGGCCGTGGGCGCGGCGGACTTCCTCAGAACGCCGGAGTTTGGAGTGAACCCCCCGGAGCTGGAAACTTTCTCGTCGGCGGGTGGGACTCCGATCCTGTTCACTCCGGCAGGCCTCCGCCTGGGGGCGCCCGAGGTGCGCCAGAAGCCGGAGATCGTCGCGCCTGACGGCACGAACACAACGTTCTTTGCCTCGGACCGAGGCGGCGACTCCGACACGTTCCCGAACTTCTTCGGGACCTCTGCCGCCGCGCCGCACGCGGCCGCAGTCGCCGCCCTCCTGCTGGAAGGCGCGCCGGCGCTCACCCCGGCGCAGGTCTATTCGGCCCTCGAGACCACGGCCATCAACATGGGCCCAGCGGGCTTCGACTTTGACTCTGGCTTCGGGCTAATTGACGCCGTCGCAGCGGCTGACGCGGCCCTCCGCGGCCCGCCGGTGGTGACAGTGCCCGGCGCACAGGCCGTCGCCGAGGACGCGCCTCTGGTGTTCTCGGCGGCAGGGGCGAACGCGATCTCGGTAGACGACGGGGACGACGGCGCCGACACGCTCCAGTTGACGCTGACCGTGGGCCACGGCGCTCTGACGATGACCGGCACCGCGGGCCTGACGTTCGCCCCGGGTGACGGGCCTGTAGACGCCAGCATGACGTTCAGCGGACTCGAGGCGGCGATCAACGCCGCACTCAACGGTCTCAGGTACGACCCGGCGCCCGTCTACTTCGGCCCGGATTCCCTCCAGATTGACGTTGTCGACACCGGCGTTGGTGGGACGGACTTGCCGCTGAACACCGCGGGTTCTGTCGCCATCACTGTCACCCCAGTGAACGACGGGCCGTCGGTGACGGTGCCGGGCGCGCAGGCAGCGGATGAGGACACTCCGGTGGTGTTCTCGCAGGCCACGTCGAACGGCATCTCGGTGGCGGACGACGCAATCGAGACTGAGCTTGTCCAGCTCACGCTGACCGGCACCAACGGTGTCCTGACCGTGAGCGGGACCGTGGGGCTGACCTTCACGCTCGGGTCCGGCACGGCCGACACCAGCATGGTCTTCCAGGGCGCGCTGTCGGCAGTGAACGCGGCTCTGAATGGGCTGATATTCACACCGTCGCCAGACTTCAACGGGGCGGCGGCGGTCGATGTAGACGTGGACGACCTCGGACACACCGGGACGGGCGGCCCGCTTACTGCGAGTGGGTCGGTCGCCATCAACGTCACCCCGGTGAACGACGCCCCGGTGATCACCGCGCCTCCAAGCGTGTTCATCGTGCAGGACGGGACGCTGGTGTTCTCGGCGGCGGGAGGTAACGCGGTCTCTGTGTCCGACGCCGACATCGGCGCGGCGCCACTGACGCTTGGGTTGTCAGCGTCGCACGGCTTGCTGACCATGAGCGGGACGACCGGGCTGACGTTCACCCAGGGGACAGGCACGGCTGAGGCGAGCATGGAGTTCACGGGCGCGCTCGTGGACGTGAACGCCGCCCTCAATGGGTTGACGTACCAGCCGGCCCTTGGGTTCGATGGCGATGACTCGCTGCGCATCGTCGCCGGCGACCAGGGCGCCACGGGCAGCGGCGGGCCGAAGCCGGGCTCGGCTGACATTGCCATCACCGTCGGGGGCATCAACGACGCGCCAGTTGTGACCGTGCCAGGCGCGCAGACCTGGGACGAGGACGTTCCTATCGTGTTCTCCAACGTGAACGGCAACGCGGTGTCCGTGGCCGACCCAGATGCCGGCACGAGCCTGGTCGAGGTGATGCTGGCCGCCACGCACGGCACGCTGACTTTGAGCGGCTTTAGCGGGCTGATGTTCAGTGTCGGGTCCGGCACGGCCGATACGAGCATGGTCTTCCAGGGCGCGCTGTCCGAAGTGAACGCGGCTCTGAGCGGGATGAGCTTCCTGGGCGACCTGGACTACTCGGGGCCCGCCGAGGTGACGGTCAGCGTGAACGACCTCGGCAACACCGGCACGGGCGGGCCGCTGATTGACACCGAGATCGTGACGCTG
>CAYWBD010000377.1:0-7585 GCA_964456315.1 uncultured Thermoflexus sp. | reverse complement strand
TCCGACAGCCCGCCGCAGATCGTCTGGTCCGGCTGCAGGATGTCGCACGCGCGCCCCTCTATCCAGGGCAGGAAGGCCTCGCGCCGCCGCAGGACCTCCCCCGTGGCGATGGGCACAGGTGATTGGGCGCGCAGGGCGCGGTAGCCCTCGATGTCGTCAGCCCTCAGAGGCTCTTCGAACCAGACGACGTTGTAGTCGCGCAGCATCTTCGATGTTTCTACCGCCCACTTCAGGTCGCCGTGCCAGAAGACGTCGGAGCCACCGGCATCGACCATCAGGTCGGCGTCGTCCCCGACTGCCGCGCGGGCTGCCTTCACAAGCGCCTCGTCTTTTTTCCGGTCCTCGCGGCCAAAAGGCCCCCAGCCCAGCTTGAACGCCCGGAACTGCTTTTCGGCGCCTGAGTGGAGGTCCCGGGTCATCGTGGCGGCCGGCCAGGTGAAGAGCATCGAGGCGTAGGGCTTGAGCGACTCTACGTGCCGCCCGCCGAGGAGCCGGGATACCGAGAGGCCGGTCTTCTTGCCCAGGATGTCCCACAGGGCCATGTTGACCGCACCGATGTAGGCGGTGACATCCCCGCCGCGCCCGTACCAGAACGTCCATTGGTGCAGCTTTTCGGTGACGGCCTCGGGCTGCGTGGCGTCCTGCCCGATCAGGTGCGGCCAGAGCACCTTCCGGACGGCGTCGGTCATCTCCCAGCGGACCCCGGAGCAGCCCCAGCCTGATATGCCGTCTTCCGTATCCACGCGGATCAGCGTCTGGTCGTAGCCCCACCAGCTTGGGTGGATGGGATGGCCGGCCTTGAGACGGGGCCTCTGGCTGGTGAGCGGGAAGATTGTCACGCCGGTGATCTTCACGGGGACTCTCATTGGCGTTAGGGCTGACCGGGCTGGCTGCGGGATTCTACTCCGCTCCCTGCGCGACCCCGGAGAAAAAGCGCCCCGGCGGTGAGTCCGTCGGCGCGCAACAAGGCGCAGGTTCAGGCAATATAGCCGGGTGATGAAACTGGCTGCCCTGCCGGCGCGACTTGTGGCCGGGACGGTCCTTATGTTCGGCGGCAGCTACCTAGTGCGCCGCGTGTTCTTCGCGCTGCTGGTGGTCTGGGCGGCGAGCAGCCTGATCTTCTTCCTGCCGCGGCTGATCCACCAGAACGCCCTCGAGGAGCGGTTCAGCGACGACGGCGCCCGTGTGAGCGACACGCGGCGGGCCGCCAACGTCCAGTTTCAGGAGAGGTTTGGGTTCAACCGCCCGCTGTGGTCGCAGTACGCGAGCCACCTGTGGAGGCTGGCCCGGTTTGACCTCGGGTATTCGATGAGCTACTACCCGGTGACGGTCAAGGAGATCCTCAAAGAGTCGGCTGCGTGGACCATCGGCCTGGTGGCGTTCACGACGGTCGTGGCGTTCGGGGCCGGCACGGTCATGGGCGGGCTTCTGGCCTGGCCGGCGTCACCACGCTGGCTGAAGTTGTCATTCCTGCCGTTCGTGACACTTTCCGCGATGCCCTACTACCTGATCGCGTTGATGCTGGTGTTCATCGTGGCGTTCCGGTTGGGCTGGTTCCCCATCGCTGGCGGCAACTCGCTGGGCACGCTACCGGAACCGAGCCTGAAGTTCGCGGCTGACGTCGTTTTGCATGGGTTCCTGCCGGCGATGTCCATCATCCTGGCGGCCACCGGAGCCTGGGCGCTCCAGGCGCGCGGGATGCTTGTCACGGTGATGGGGGACGACTTCATCACGCTGGCAGAGTCGAAGGGCCTTCGGCGGCGACGGCTCTTCCTCCGCTACGCTCTCCGCAACGCGTTGCTGCCGCAGGTAACGGGCCTGGCGGTCTCGTTGAGCACCATCGTTAGCGGCGTCGTGCTGGTGGAAGTGATATTCCGCTACCCGGGGATCGGAGAGACGCTTTATTGGGCGATCCGGCGGGGCGACTACTTTGTGATCAGCGGTCTGGTCTATGTGGTGATCATCACTCTGGCCATCGCGTTGCTGCTGATCGACCTTGCGTACCCGCGCATCGACCCTCGCATCAGGCGGCAGTTCTAGTGTCCCGTCTCCGATATGGAGCTCCTAATTGACCCCTCACCCGCGCCCACCTGCGGTGGGCACCCGTCTCCCGCAAGGGGAGAGGGAATGAAGGATTGGGATCAGGACTTCAGAGACGGGACACTAGTCCGCACTGGTGTCTGGGCTTCGGTCGAGCTAATACCGCAGCCGTTTGTCGACCACGTTTACCAGCGGCTGGCCAGCGAGGTAACGTCCGAAGTTCTCTTCGAATATCGTAAACGTGCGCTCATCAAGCTCTGGCGAGTTGCCGGCGATATGGGGCGTGATGACCACGTTTGGCAGCCGCCACAGCTCGTTGTCCGGTGGCAGCGGCTCCTTGACGACGGTGTCCAGGCCAGCGCCGGCGATCTGCCCAGCCTTCAGGGCAGCGACCAGCGCGCCGTGCTCCACGATGCGCCCGCGTGACGTGACGATGAGGCGCGCCGTCTTTTTCATCAGGGCGAGTTCACGCGCGCCGATCATGTTTTCGTTCTGCGCGGAGTACGGAACGGTTATCACGACGTAGTCAGACCGCGACAGCAGGTCGCCCAGCCTGTCCAGGCCCCACACGTGATCGACGGTAGGGTCACCGTCAACCGGCCGCTTGTCGACCGCGATGACGTTCATGCCCATCGCCTTGCACCGCCAGCCGATCTCACGGCCTGACTTGCCGAAGCCGATGATGCCCGCGGTCTTTCCGGCGATCATCTGGACGATGCCCAGTCCGTAGTCTTGGTCCCACTTGCCTTCACTCTGCAGCCGTGAGAACTCGTGGATGCCGCGTGCGAAGTGCAGCATGAGCGCCAGCGCGTGCTCGCCGATCTGCGGCGCGCCAGCGCCACGGGCGTTTGTGATGACGACCGCGGAGTCGATGATGGCAGGCACGCGGTTGAACACGCCCTCGGTGCCGGCGTCCAGCGTCTGCAACCACTTCAGCTTCTTTGCCGCGGCGAACTGCTCAGCTGTGAGGTAGCCGAACACCGCCTCGGCGTCTGCGACCTCCCTCAGGATGGCAGCGGGCTCAGTTGCCTCGACCAGCTTTTCCCGCGGGTAATTCTCCCGCAGCCGGGGGTAGAAAGGCGCGCCCCAGTCGGCGATGAGGACTGTCTTCATGTTGGGACCACCCTGCGCGGCACGGCGGCGCCCGTGGGCGCAGCCAGCACTGGGTCAGACATCGTTGAGAAGTTCGGCTGAGGCATCCACGAGGGCCTCGCCTGCCTCGGGCGCATACGGGCTTGTCGTTGTGCCGTAGTAGCGACGGTACCTGTCCTGGTCCACGACCTCGTCGAGAGGGACTGCGGCGATCTCATCATGCGGCTTCCGGGTCGAGACATAGCCGATGTACTCGCTGCTGTAGCTGGCCACCCAGGTCTCACCCGTCCCGCCGCGCGCTTTGATCGCCTGCCCGAGCTCGTTGAACAGCTCGCCCGGACTGACCGAGACCCTGAGGTCGCCGATGCGCAGGGCCTGGAGCGTGGCGGCGACCGGCGGCTTGCCCTGGTTTTGCGCGAGGCGTAACTCATTGGCGCCGCTGCCATACAGCGCCGGGACTTTCATCGCCGCGATGGCGGTAGTCGTGCCCTCGGGCCACGTGGCGCCGCTGTAGGAGCCGAGCTTCTTTTTCAACGTCGCGTGCAGGTCTTCGGCCTGTCGCACGGTCCATGGGACCTGGCGCCTTGGCAAGTCGACCGAGCCGCCGGAGGCATCAATCGCGACGCCGCGCTTCATCTCGCACCCCTCGCCCACCCGCGCCGCTTCACCGGCCAGCGCACGCCCCAGGGACTCTGTGTCCTCGTGGGTATGCATATGTTTGGACTTCCAATTGCCAAACCACCAGTCAAACGGGTGGATGTCGCCCCCGGCGCCTTGGATAAAGAGGGCGACCGAGCCGGGGTACCCGGCCTCAAGGCTTGCAGACACTGCGCCGGGAAAGTCGGGTGACCAGTCCAGGTACTGCCCGCCGTCGCTGACACCGTGGCATGCGAAGTTGACGGCATGTGCGATCGGGCGGCCCTGAGCCGTATCCACCCGCAGCACGCCTACTTCCGTGTCAACAGGCGACTTCGGATACTGCCGGTTGACCGTCCATCCTGGCAGCGCGCCCTGGCCGAAGCCGACGCGGGCTGACTGCAGCCGGTTGGCCGCCTCGAAGACTGCCCCGGCTACCAGCTCTGCGAAATAGGCTGAGTACACTCCTAGCTCCGGAGGGATGCCCATGATGAAGTCCGGAGTGGTGTGGCTGTGAGTCGAGCTGATGACCAGGTGCGTGGCCGGGATGCCGGTGAGCCTCTCGGCGCGCGCACGCACGGCCCGGACTGCCTCTATCGGCACGCCGGCGACGTCCATGGCCACAAACGCTACACGCGATCCGCCGTCATCCAGCACGAGCGCCCGCGCGTACAGGTCGCGGTGCACTCCTGTCGAACGGCCCTGCCGCAACCCCCAGGCCCCCATGGTGTAGCCGATGGGAGGGGTCACGACTGCTTTCGCCGCTCCTGCCCGTAGCTGCCTGGCCCGGGCCTGTTTCGTCGCCATCCCTGACCTCCGCTCCGGATTACTCCCAGTTCTTGTAAGTGCCGGGCGACGTCTTCCTGGACATCTGGACCTGCACGCCATCAGGGTCGTAGCAGTTCGAGATCGTGCGCCCGGACTGCTGGTTCTCGAAGGGCTTGAATATGAATTTCACGCCTCCGACGAACTCGACCTCTTTCGTGGCGTCGACCGGGTCGTCAACTCCAAACGAGAGGTGGTCGATGCCGGTCTTGTCCCCGGGCTTGGCCTGGTGCAGCTCGATGCGCACCGGGTTGGACTCATCGCCGTTGAATAGGAACACCGTGGCACCGGCGTCCAGGGTGCCTTCCGGGTGCATCCCGAACTTGCGGTAGAACTCGACCGACTGCTTGATGTCTTTCACTACGATGTCGATATGGTCAACACGGAGAAACTTCATGTTGGCTCCTTGGTGTGTACTGTCAGGTGCTCAATGACTGCGACGGGGATTGTACCGGCGGGTTTGGAAACTCGTGCGGCTGGTGGTAGTCTGCCCTATCCGCCAACGGTGCCAAAACCCATCGGCGTGCACCTGCAGGAGTGAACGATGACCGCAGAGTTCGAAGTGCTCCAGGACGGCTTCAGACGCATCTTCGGCCGTTCGCCGAAGCTGGTCCAGATCGCCGACCGGCAGGGGTTCAGCGAGGGCACGGCCTGGTCGCCAGACGGCTACCTGGTCTGGAGCGATATCCCAATGGACCGCATCATGCGCTGGGACCCCAAAGGCGGCACGCGCCTGCAGCGGTACCGCACAGGCAATTCCAACGGCAACACGTTCGACCGCCAGGGCCGGCTGCTGTCCTGTGAGACCAGCGGACGGCGTGTGAGCATCACGGGCAGCGACGGCGTGGTGAACACGCTTGTCGACCGTTACCGCGGAGGCAAACTTACATCTCCCAACGATATCGTCGTAAAGTCCGACGGCACTGTCTGGTTCACCGACCCGGACTATGGGTCCCTGGACCCAACGCTTGGCCACAGGTCGATGCCAGAGCAGACGCGCAACCGTGTCTACCGCTACGACCCTGCCCTGGGGGAGCTGACGGCCGTCTCAGAAGACTTCGACAAGCCGAACGGGATTGCATTCTCTCCTGACGAGAAGCACCTGTACGTCGGTGACACGGGCGCCAGCCACGGGAAGTTCAGGCCGCACCACCTGGTGCGGTTCGATGTCGGAGACGATGGCCGCACGCTTACCGCGCCAAAGGTCTTCGCGGTCATCGACCCTGGCGTGCCTGACGGGTTCCGGTGCGACACGGCCGGCAACCTCTACGTCGGCGCCGGCGACGGCGTGCATGTCTTCAGCCCTGAAGGGGACTTGCTAGGGAAGGTCAAGACGGCGGAGGCAGTCGGCAACCTGTGCTTCGGCGGGACGGACTATGACACCCTGTTCATCGCCGCGAGCAAGCAGGTGATGATGGTAAAGGTCAACGCGCAGGGCGCGTACCGGCCCGGCACGGGGGCCGGCGCCACTGGTTCACCGAAAGGCGCCGGGGCGCGGAGGCGGGGCTGAACCCGGCAAGAGCTCCCGCCTCTGGCCGGACCGAAGGGCTATAACGCGCAGTGAGGGCAATATGGCAGAGGGCTACATCACCCACGACCCACGATTCGACAGGCTAATCGTCCACGGAGAGCGCCTGACGAAGCTCTGGTCCGGCGCGGTGTGGGCTGAGGGGCCGGTGTATTTCTCCGAGGGCGACTACGTCCTGTGGAGCGACATCCCCAACGACCGCCTGATGCGGTGGTCGGCCGCGGACGGCGATTCCGTTTTCATGCAGCCCTGCGGCTACATGAACGGCCATACTCGGGACCGCGAGGGCAGGCTCATCAGCTGCGAGCACGGGAACCGCAGGGTGAGCCGGATGGAAAAAGACGGCACGGTCACGACTCTCGTGGACCGCTATCGCGGCAAGCGCCTGAACTCCCCGAACGACGCGGTCGTGAAATCAGATGGCACAGTGTGGTTTACCGACCCGCCCTACGGCATCCTCAGTGATAAAGAAGGCCACAAGTCCGAGAGCGAGCTGGGCAAGAACTACGTATTCAGGTTCGACCCGGCCAACGGGGACCTCCGGATCGTCGCAGACGACTTTGACAAGCCGAACGGGATCTGCTTTTCGCCGGACGAAAAGCGCCTCTACATAGCTGATACCGGTGCGTCGCACACGCCGTCCGGCCCGCACCACATCCGCTCGTTCGACGTCGTAGGTGGCGAGAAGCTCTCGGGCGGCAAGGTGTTTGCGGAGATCCAACCCGGGTTCGCCGACGGGCTGCGGGTGGACACCGAAGCCAACGTCTGGACCAGCGCCGGCGACGGCATCCAGGTGTTCTCTCCGCAGGCGGATCTGCTCGGCAAGGTGCTGGTCCCGGAAGTTGTGGCGAACCTCACCTTTGGCGGGCTGCGGAAGGACCGGCTGTTCATCACCGCAACGACGTCGCTTTACACGGTCCGCGTGAACGCGCACGGCGCCCAGAAACCCTGAACCTAGCTGTGCGACCCACCGGTCCCCCGGGCGGCGCGCCCCACGCCGCAGAGATTCCGATTAACCTGTTTCATTCACCCGAACGAGGTGGCGTCGAGCATGACAGTGACCCACAGGGAGCCCTCACAGATGACCGCGGCGCATCCGACGAGGCCTGGTACCGGCACGGACATCCATTGGCGGAGCGTCAACGCCATCCGCTTCCTGTCTGCCGATGCGGTACAGCGCGCCAAGTCGGGCCACCCAGGCGCGCCAATGGGCTTGGCGCCGGCGGCGTACGTACTTTGGGACCGCTTTTTGAAACACAACCCCCGCAACCCGGCCTGGCCAGACCGGGACCGGTTTGTGCTCTCCGCCGGCCACGCCTCAATGCTCCTGTACTCGCTTCTGCACCTGGCCGGCTACGGACTGTCCCTCGACGAGATCAAGAACTTCAGGCAGTGGGGCAGCAAGACCCCGGGACACCCTGAGCACGGCCTCACTCCGGGCGTCGAGGCGACCACGGGCCCGCT
>CAYWBD010000376.1:0-3632 GCA_964456315.1 uncultured Thermoflexus sp. | reverse complement strand
TCGCCGGGCTGCTCGACCTGGACCGCCACATCGCGGGCCCGACCGGCCGGCCCGACCTCGTGGACGTCGCGCTCGTGCACGGCCGCTTCCTGGCGCTCGACCCTTACGGGGAAGACACCGGCAGGGTCGCCCGGCTGCTCTCGGCGCTGATGCTCGTAGAGCGCGGCCTGCTGCCCCAGCCGTTGCTGAGCCTCAGCGCGACGCTTTTCGTCGAGCACGACAGCTACGTCCGCCTTCTGCGGGCGGCCGCTGACAACGGCGCCTGGGACGACTGGTCGCGCTTCTTCCTGACGTGCGTCGCCGGCGCGGCCGAGGACGCGCTGGGCCGCTGTCGCCGTCTGCTGGCGCTGCGTGAGGACTACCGGGCGAGGGTCCAGGCCGCTCGGGCGTCGGGGCTCCTGGCGCAGCTTGTGGACGGCCTGTTCGAACAGCCCGCAGTCACTGTCCCGGCCACGGCGGCCCGGCTGGGCATCACCTGGCGCGCGGCGATGCAGCTAGTCGAGCGCCTTGCGGAGCTGGGCATCCTCGCCGAGGCCGCGCCGCCCAGCGGCAGGCTGCGGGTGTACGTGGCCCGCGAGGTGCTGGCTCTGGTGGACGACGTTCCGGCGATCGGATGACGTTCAAGTGCTGCTTTTCCGTTGATCGCCGCTCGATCCAGACGCTCGCCAGAATTCATTAATCACGTTGCGAGTACTTTCTGATACGGATTAACGAGTACCGCAAATGCGATACCGGGGCCTCCTGGCAACGCGCAGTCAACGACTCTCTTTTGAAATCCCGCCGATTATGATAATCTACGCCCGGTTTCTTTGTTAATTTGGGCGTTTTGTAAGCATCCGTTGTGAACGCCTGTGATGCGGAGTCGGAGCACATGGACTCGGCCCAGTTTTCCTCCGACAGCCCAGGGCGCCTCGTACCCACGCCGCTGGGAGTACCCGGCTTCGTACCGAACCCGTTGCCCCCCAATGTCCTGCCGGACAGTGAGACCATCCGCCTGCTGGAGAAGGCACAGCTTGCGATTGGCGAGCTAAAGGGAATCGGCAGCGTCGTGCCTAACCCTGAGTTGGTAGCCGGACCTCTCATGAGCCGAGAGGCAAGGTATTCGAGCGAGATTGAAGGCACTTACGCCTCGGTCGAAGATTTGGCCTTGTTTGGAGCCAACTTGCAGTTGTTGCGGCCGAACCCGGACGCGCCAGAAGTGTGGCGCTACCGTCAGGCCCTCCAAGCCGGCCTCATGCGACTCAACACGGACCCTCCGGGTCTGGAGATGCTGAGGACACTTCACCGCCACCTGTTTGATCCCCGACGAGCGCCATGGAAGACCCCGGGGGAGTTCCGGACGATCCAGAACAGAATTGGCACCGAGGGCGAACCTCCGGAGAAGGCACGGTTCGTCCCGCCTCCGTCTTCGGAGATGATGGACGCGCTGGATGCCCTCATGGCACATGTGAACTCCGACGACACTCAACCAGCGTTGGTACGGCTGTCGCTCATCCACTACCAGTTTGAGGCCATCCACCCCTTTGTAGACGGGAACGGACGCATCGGTCGCCTGCTGATCGTGGTGCTCCTAGCTCACTGGAAGCTCTTGCCGCATCCGTACCTGCAGCTGAGCGAATACTTCGCCAAAAACAAGTCTGCATACGCCAACCATCTGCTCTGGGTCAGCCAAAGGGGGGCGTGGCTTGAGTGGATCAAGTTCTTCGTCAACGCCATTGCCGTTCAGGCGACAGACGCAGTAAGCCGCGCCCGGAGGCTCTGGGAGCTCAGGGAGGATTATCGGAGGCGCGTGGAGAAGTCCGGTGCCTCCGCGCGACTGAGTCGCCTCGTGGACGAGTTGTTCAGACAGCAAGTCCTGTGGGCCTCAGGTGTTGCCTCACTCCTGGGCGTGTCACCGCCAACGGCGCTGGGTTACCTCAAAAAATTGGAAGGGGTCGGTATTGTCAGCGCTCTTGGCCCGGTACATTCGATGTCGCCCGGGAGGCCTTCGATGGCATTCGCTGCAACCGAAATCTTCAACCTCTCGCGTTAGTCCAGGGATGACCAAAGAGGGGCTACACTTCTTCGGGCCGGGCGCCAGCTACTCGCCGCCGCCCCGGCTTGAACGTGTGGCCGTGCTAATTGCGCCGCTTCCCGCCGAGCCCCCGATGCTGTCCCCGCCCATCAGGAGGGTAACCCAGATGCCCATAGACGTCCTCCTGCCCCAGTGGGGCATGGGTATGAACGACGGCATGATCGTCAAGTGGCTCAAGAAAGAGGGCGACCCCGTCAAGAAGGGCGACGCGCTCGTTGACATAGAGTCCAGCAAGGTGAACGCGGCGGTCGAGGCGCCCGCCGACGGCGTGCTTGGCCGCATCCTCGTCCTCGAGGGCGCCATCGTGCTCGTGGGCGTGCGCATCGCAGTGCTACTCGCGGCTGGCGATGATGCCTCCACGCTGCCGCCCCGTCCGGCCCCCAAGTCAGCCGCCGCGGCTGCCATTCAACAGGCCGCGCCAGGCGCGCCGTCGGCAACGAGCGCAAGCGCGTCCGCCGCGCCGCGGGGTGGCGCAAAGCAGGTGACGCCCATCGCCCGCAAGATCGCCGCTGATCTGGGCGTGGACCTCGACAGAGTCACAGGCACCGGCCCCAACGGCCGGGTCTCCGAAGAAGATGTCCGCCGTGCCGCCCCGGGCGCGCCTGCCCCAGGCACGATGGCCCCCGCGCCAAGGGCCGCGCCGTCGACCATCCCCGTGAAAGAGGTCATCCCGCTCACCGGCATGCGCGGCACGATCGCTCGCCGCATGACGGAGAGCGCGCAGGCGCCCACGGTCACGCTGAACTCGCACGCTGACGTCACCGCGGCCACAGAACTGCAGAGCAAGCTCGTCGGCGAGTGGCGCCAGCACAAACTGCGGCCCCAATACCAGGACCTCGTGCTCGCCGCCGTCGTGCGCGCACTCAAGGACCACCCGCGGGCCAACGCTCACCTCGCCGGCAACGAGGTGCGGGTGTTCGGGCAGATCAACCTCGGCGTCGCCGTGGCCGTGCCGGACGGGCTCATCGTCCCGGTGGTGCGGGACGCCGGCGGCAAGACGCTGCTCGAAATCGCGCAGGCTGTGCGGGAGCTTGCCCAGAAGTCCAAGGCCAACGCCTTGACCATGCCGGACCTCACCAACGGCACGTTCACCGTCACCAACCTGGGCGCATACGACGTCGAATCCTTCAATCCGCTAATCGACCCGCCGCAGGTCGGCATCCTGGGCGTGGGGCGCGTCGAGGAGCGGCCGTCGGTGGTGAACGGCGAGATCAAGGTGCGCTCGATAGGCCACCTGAGCCTGACCTTCGACCACCGTGCCTGGGACGGCGCGCCTGCGGCCGACTTCCTGAAGTCCATCGCCAAGTACCTCAAAGACCCGGCCTGGATGACGGCGTAGGGGCGCATTGCATACGCCCCGTCCCGCGTCCTTCTACTCGCGTCGAGGGCGAATGCAATTCGCCCCTACGGCTGGCTGCGCGTCCCGACCTACCGGCGCAGTCTGCTAGCCTGAGCGCGTGATCACAGTCGGCATCATCGCCAACCCCGCCGCGGGCAAGGACATCCGCCGACTCGTCGCGCACGGGCGCGTGGTGTCCAACCAGGAGAAGGCCAACAC
>CAYWBD010000375.1:0-3562 GCA_964456315.1 uncultured Thermoflexus sp. | reverse complement strand
CCTGTACCAGGACCGCTACCGCCACCTGCTCGTGGACGAGTTCCAGGACACCAACCCCCTCCAGTTCGAGGTCGCCCGCCTCCTGGCATCGCGTGACCGCAACATCTGCGTCGTTGGCGACCCGGACCAGTCCATCTACTCATGGCGTCACGCCGACCCGACGAACCTCCGCTTGTTCCTGGAGGTCTGGCCGGACGCAAGGGTCGTCACTCTGGACCAGAGCTACCGCTCGACGCAGACGATCCTTTCGGCCGCCGACGCCGTGATCGCCAACAACCCCGGCCGGCTAGAAAAGAGCCTCTGGACCCACAACCCCAAGGGCGCGCTGGTCGCCACAACAGAGGCCTACGACGAGGACGAGGAAGCGCGCCTCGTGCTGGATGAGGTCCAGCGGCTGATCACGACCGAGGGCTACTCGCGACGCGAGGTCGCAGTCATGTACCGCATCAACGCCCAGTCCCGGGCGATGGAGGTCGCCTGCAACCGCAACGGCGTGCCTTACCGGCTGGTCGGGGGCGTGAAGTTCTACGACCGGGCCGAGGTCAAGGACATCCTGGCGTACCTCCGCCTGGCCTCAAACCCCGCGGACGACGCGGCCTTGGACAGGGTCATCAACACGCCCACGCGGGGGATCAGCGAACGCACAGTGACCGAGGTCAGGCGCGCCGCCCTCGCCAGCGGCGTGTCCATGCTTGATGTCGTGTTCGCCGCCCTTGACCACACCCCCTCCGCACCTGGACAGGGCCAAGGCGCGGTCGGAGGCCAGGGCCCGTACGGGCTAAACCTGCCCGCCCGGGCGCAGACCGCAGTCGCTGCGTTCGGCGACCTGGCGAAGCGGCTGATTGAGCAGAGCCTGACGCTGCACCCGACAGAGTTAATAGACCTCGTCCTTGAACGGTCAGGCTATCTCCGCATGCTCAAGGACGACGCAGAGTCCGGCCCCGACCGGCTCGACAACATCCGGGAGCTGCGGGGGACCGCAGAGCAGTTCGTCGAGCGCACGCCGGGTACCGACACACGGGAGAGCCTGGCAGGCTTCCTCGAAAACGTCGCGCTCGTGTCTGACGTTGATGACATGGACCGTGCGCCCCGGCAGCCAGATCCTGACTCACGACCCGCCGGGGCCCTCCCCAACGGTGCTGTCGCCCCCCACGGCGCAGGCGGTGTGCCAGCCAGCCCCATCACCCTCATCACCCTGCACCAGGCCAAGGGCCTGGAGTTCGACGCCGTGTTCATCATCGGCTTGGAAGAAGGGCTGCTCCCGCACTCCCGTTCGCTCGAAGACCCGGCGTCCCTGCAAGAGGAACGGCGCATCTGCTACGTCGGCATGACACGGGCCCGCAAGCGACTTTACTTGCTGCACGCGTTCCAGAGGTCGTTGCGGGGCAGCAGGATGGCCTCGGCGGCGTCAAGGTTCCTGGCCGAGATACCCCAGGACCTCCTCGCTGTCCGGGCCCTGAAGAACACGGGGCGAAGGGGCGGCATCGTACCCGACCCCGTGGCCGTGAAACGGGCCGCATCGGTGCCCTCGCCCAGGGTGATGGCCAGGCCAAAGCTGGCGTTTTCAGCCGGTGAGCGCGTCCACCACGCCCTGTTCGGGGATGGCGTCGTTGTGTCTGCCCGTGAGGAGCGCGGCGACACCGAGGTCACCGTGGCGTTCGCCGGGAAGGGGATCAAGAAGCTGATGCTCGCATTCGCGCCTCTTGAAAAGGCACCGGGCGCGCAGCCGGAGCAAGGCGCAGTGTCGTCACACGAAAGCGGGCCGTTTGATGATCACGCCTGAGATGCGGGCCTTCATAGGCGTGGAGTCCGCGGCGGCGACGCACGACGTCGAAAAGGGCGCTGTGGCCAGGTTCGCCCGCGCAGTCGGGGACCCCAACCCGCTGTATCAGGACGAGGTCGCAGCGCGCAACTCGTCGTACGGCGGCCTCATCGCGCCGCCCACGTTCCTGAGGTCGCTCCTGCCCGGCAAGTACCTGACGCCATTCCCCGAGCCGTTCTCATATGTCCTGGACGGCGGGAGCGAGTACAAGTTCTTCGCGCCCCTAAGGGTTGGGGACAGGGTCACGGTCACTCGCCGCGTGGTGGACCTGTTTGAAAAGCAAGGCAAGCTCGGCACGATGCTGTTCCGCGTCCAGGAGATCAGGTACGTGAACCAGCTCGGCGAGCTGGCCGCAGTGCAGAAGACAACGACCATCAGCTACGGCGCTGGCAAACGCGACGCCGCGATCGACGACCTCTAGCCATGATTCAGACACCGTCGCACTTCAACGGGCCACCTCTTTGCTACGAGGATGTTGCAGTAGGGCAGGAGCTGCCGCCTCTCACCAAAGTGGTGACCACCAGGCAGCTCGTCATGTACGCCGGGGCGTCGGGGGACTTCGTGCCGATCCACTATGACAAGGACAAAGCAATCGAAGCCGGCCACCCGAAGGTGATCGTCCATGGCGCGCTCAAGAGCGCCTTCATCGCCCAGCTTGTCAATGACTGGGCCGGTGACACCGGGCGTCTAGTCGAGCTTGCCATCCAGTACCGGGGCGTTGACTACCCGGACGACCCGCTGACCTGCAAGGGCCGCGTGACGGGCATGCGGCGTGAAGCGGCGCTGGGCCTGGTCGATATCGAGGTGTGGCTGGAAAACGGCAGAGGCGAGAAGACGACGCAAGGCAAGGCGACGGTCGCGCTCCCCGTCAGACTACGGTGAAGCCCTGACATGGAGTACCGACTTTTTGTGCTTGCACTCAGGGTTGCCCTGGCCGGGGCGGTCGCCGCCATCTCCGCGCCGGCAGTCTGGTACACCAGCGCGGTTATCGTAGTCCCACTCTTGCCGGATGGCGATGTCGCGGTCGCAGCCAACCTGGTGTGCGGGATGGGCCTGGGCGCGGGAGTGGCAGGCTGGCTAATCGGCATCCGCATGGGCAGCGACCGACTGCCACGGCGCATTGACTTGCCTCTGGCCGTGGCAGTCGCCGTAGTGAGTGCCTGGCTGGGCCAGGCCGTCCTCGACGACCTGTTCTTCAAGTCAGAGAACGCAGTGCTGATCCAGAACACGCCCGACGTCTACACCGCGCTCATGGGCAGTGTTATCGGCGCAATGATCGTGCCGCTTATCATGGGCGCCTGGCGAGTGGCGCACCGGCTCGAGCCGTAGCGACACGCCGGGCCCGCGGCCTCTGGAGGCCGGAGTTGGCCCCCGAAATCCCCTGTCCCTCTGGACGCTAAAGTTGGCCCCGAAATCCCCTCTCCCTGGGAGGGCGAGGGCGAGGGTGAGGGTCGAAGTCCCCTCTCCCCTTGCGGGAGAGTGTCATGCGACCATCACGTAATCCCCTCTCCCCTTGCGGGAGAGGGTTTAGGGTGAGGGGTCGAAACCGGCCTCGTCAGGCTGATTTCGGGACGAGATCAGGAGTGATCCGCTGATGGCGCACACCCTCGAAGGCAGAGTCGCAGTCGTCACAGGGGCGGGCCGTGGCATAGGGCGCGGCATCGCCGAGGAGCTGGCGCGCCACGGCGCGAGCGTCATCGTCAACGACGCTGGCGTGTCAGTGTCCGGCGCGGGCCCGTC
>CAYWBD010000374.1:0-14977 GCA_964456315.1 uncultured Thermoflexus sp. | reverse complement strand
CAACATCGCCTCGGTGGCGGAGATAGAGGCTGTCGCCGCCGGCTCGGGCGGCGGTCGCGTGCAGCGCTGAGGGGCCGCTAAACGCACACCCTCTCCCTCCGGGAGAAGGTTGGGGTGAGAGACGTTAGCCGCGACCACGATCGACCCCTCACCCTGGCCCTCTCCCGCAAGGGGAGAGGGGACGAACCGGCCGGCCGCGCTCGCAGCCCGGACCCATTGCCGCGATAATAGCCACCCATGAGCTTCGAACTTCTGTCCCAGCCCGAGACCTACATCGGCCTCCTGACGCTGACCGCGCTGGAGATCGTGCTGGGCATAGACAACATCGTCTTCATCTCGATTCTCACAGGCAAGCTGCCAGTCGCTGATCAGGCGAAGGCGCGGAGGATCGGGCTCAGCCTGGCGCTGGGGCTGCGCATAGGGCTGCTCCTGGCGATCTCATGGGTGATCGGCCTCACCGAGCCGCTGTTCGAGGTGGCCTCGCACGAGTTCTCGGGCCGGGACCTGATCATGCTTGGCGGGGGCCTGTTCCTGCTTGCCAAGTCGACCCACGAGATCTACGACAAGCTGGAGGTGGCCCATGGAGAGGCAGCGCGACCGGGCGGGGCCTCAGCGTTCGGGTTCATCATCGTCCAGATCTTGCTGCTCGACGTCGTGTTCTCGCTGGACTCAGTCATCACGGCCATCGGGATGGCGCAGGAGGTCGCGGTGATGGTCACGGCGATGGTGATCGCGGTTGGGGTGATGCTCCTACTGGCAGGGCGCATCAACGACATTGTCCAGCGCCACCCCAGCCTGAAGATCCTGGCTCTCAGCTTCCTGCTGCTCATCGGGGCTATTCTGGTCGCCGAGGGCTTCGGGCAGCACATCGGGAAGGGGTACATCTACTTCGCGATGGCGTTCTCGGTCGGGGTGGAGCTCCTGAACATGAGGCTGCGGCGTAAGGCCAAGCCGGTCGAGCTCCACCACCGGTTCGAACAGGAGCCTGCGGGCTAAGGCGCGAGAGCGTAAGGAGCGCCGGCCTCCCCCCTTCGTCCTGAGCCTGTCGAAGGACGGACCGGTCCAGCAACAAGAAGCTCCAGGGGACAGATGCGTTCGTCCTGTTCGCTTTCGTGCTTCGACAGGCTCAGGACGAACGGAGCGCGACGTGCGGCGGCGGAACCCATCGCCCGCGTCTACGCGGCGGCGGGCTTCCCCGGCCGGAACACGGCGAAGCTGCTCGTGTAGCCATGCAGAAACGTCGTGCCGCCGACCGGGCCGATCTCGCCATTGCAGAAAAAGCCAGCCAACGGCACCGGAGCGACCATATCCTTGAACAGCTCCGTGTCGTGGTCAGGCGCGCCGAAGAGGTGCTGGCCGCGGCCCAGGCACTCAAACAGCAGCGCAGACGCCGGGTCTGAGCCGTTCATCTGGCCTGCGTAACGCTCCAGCATGGCCTTAAGGTCCTCGTCTGCGGCCTCGGCGTCGCGCACGTGGAACTGGACCACCTGGCCCTCGCGCACCTGGTCGCCGACGGCGAGCGAGCCGTCCTGCTCGTCCGCACCGATCACGTTGCGGATCAGGAAGTCCCCGGCGGCGAAAGAGTCGTTCAGGGGGTCCATGAGCATGCCGATCTGGAGCGACCTGCGGATGAGGCGGCGCTCGCGGGTCTCGGCCCCCTCGAAGAGCCCGCGGATGACCTCCAGGGGCGCCAGGCCATCGAGCTTCTTGATGACGCTGCGGTCGCACTCCGTCACGAGCATCGGCTTGCCGACCGGCCGGCAGCCCTGCGCGACGACCGTCTCCACCGCGAGGTCTCCGGTGAACGCGACGCCGGCGGCGCCTGCGCGCTTGACCTTGCCGGCCAGGAACAGGGCGTTTGCGCCCGGGCCGCTCCCCCCGCTCACAAGCCCGCCGATCTTCACCGACTTCGGGTAGGCGAAGTCCAGGCCTGCGATGAGCTGGTCTGCCTGGAGCGTGAACGGGTCAGGCAGGAGCAAAATCGCCGGCTTGTCGCTTGACGGCACGCCGATGACCTTTTCCCAGGCGTCTGGCCCGGCGTCTGGGCCGGGGACGTCGTCCTGCTGGACGTAGAAAGGGGTGAGCTTGACCCCCGGGAGCCGCGCCGCAGAGATGGCGATCCCTGCCCTGCGCTCGATCTCCCTGCCCGCCCCGATGACCCCGGAGGCCGAGCAGCCAAGCAGCACGTTTGGCCCGAGGCGCTCGGCCAGCAGCTCTGGCACGGAGTAGTACGAAGAGGCGTGGTGGGCGGAGACGAAGACCAGCGCCAGGTCGGGCTGTTTCCCGTCCAGCTCATCGAGGACCTGGTCGCACACGTTGTGTACGGCCTGGGAGAACGACGGTGCGTCGGATACGGCTGAAGTCCAGCGCAAAGGGACACCTCCGCGAGGACCTGCGTCCTCACAAACGATGCTGTGTCCAAGGGGAGTCACGGCGCAAGCCTCTGCTGGCGCTGGGCGCGGTCGTGCGGGCGGAGGCTGACCTATCCCGCTTCAGATGGTGCGAAGTGCGTCGTGCGCTGCTGCCACCGTCTTCTCGACGTCTTTGTCCGAGTGCGCCGAGGACATGTGCCAGCGGCCATTGGTCGCGAGTCTCACGCCGCGCTCAAGCATGGCCTGAACGAAGCGCTTGTGCTTCTCCTCATCGCAGTGCCGGGCGTGATCCCGGTAGTCGGTGATCTCCTCCTTCGTAGTAAACGACGTCCCGAAGAAGGAGCCCATCCCCTGCACGTGGAGGTCGCTCTCCGCCCGCCGGGCTGCGTCGCGTAGTCCGTCCATCAGGGCCAGGCCGCGGCGGTTCAGGTCACCGTAGAACTTCGCCGGGTCAGCCATGATGTGCTTCAGCGACGCGTGGGCGGCGGAGATGGACATCACGTTTGAATTGAAGCTGCCCCCATGGTAGACGGAGCCGTCTCCGACCAGCCTCATGATTTCTTCGCGTCCTAGGAGCATTGCGATGGGGAACCCGCCTGCCAGGGCCTTGGCGTAGGTGGCGAGGTCCGGGGTGACCCCTGTCACCTCCATGGCGCCCCCGAGGGCGACCCGGAACCCAGTGATCACCTCGTCGAATATCAGGAGCGCCCCATGCTTGCGGCACAGCGCCTGGACGCCCTCCAGGTAGCCGGTCTTCGGCATGATGAAGTTCGTGTTGCCGAGGATGGGCTCCATGATCACGCAGGCGATCTCCTGCCCGTGCTTTTCGAAGGTGCGCTCAAGCGCGCTCAGGCTGTTCCACGGGGCGACGATGACGTCGTTGAACGATCCCGGCGCCATGCCCAGGGACTCCCCGACCGGGGTCGGGGACTCTTCCGGGCCGGCCCTGTTGAGCGGCGGGTGGACGCTGACGAGCACGCTGTCGGTCCAGCCGTGGTAGTGGCCCTCGAACTTGACGTACTTCGGGCGGCCGGTGTAGCCCCTGGCCAGGCGCAGCACAAGCTGGTCTATCTCCGTCCCGGACGAGGCGAAACGCACCAGCCCTTTGAGCGGGACGGCGTCGCGGACCATCTCTGCCACTTCCAGCTCCTGCTGGAACTGGCCGGTGAACACGTAGCCGTCCCGCATGTCCCTGGCGACGGCGTCCGTGATGAACTTCGGCGCGTGCCCGAAGAGGTTCGGACCCATGCCCATGACGTAGTCGACGTACTCGTTACCGTCCACGTCCCACATGTGTGCGCCCGCGGCGCGGGTGAAGAAGAGCGGGACGGGCTTTTCGCCGCGCCGGATCTGGCTGGAGACGCCGCCGGCGACCAGCGTGTTGGCCTTCTCAAAAAGCTCGAGGCTGCGTGTGAATTTCATGCTGGGACCTCACGGTCTCGGCCTTTCGATAGGCCGCAGAACGGAGCAATTGTCCCAGAAAGCAGTGGCCGATGGCGCAAGCCGGATAGCCGTGCGCCGGGGGCGTAGCATAAGGTCCCCCCTCACCCTCGCCCTCTCCCGGCGGGAGAGGGGATGACGGCTCGTCCTAGCGCTCGAGCACGCCGTTGCCGTCGTGGCGCTTCAGGATCTTCAGGTAGCCGGGCAGCACCCGCTCCTGGTAGACCTTGTCGAGCTTGTCCAGGAGGCGGACGGGATCGTCGTCGTACTCCAGGATGGCGCCGGTTTCCTTGTTCACGATCTTAAGCAGGTCCTGGATGTGGTCTGCCACCCCGCCGGTGCCGGTCAGGATGCCGATGACCTTGCCCTCGTCGTATGCAATGGCGAACTCGCCGAGGGTGCCAGACCTGCCCCCGGCGAACACCACGACGTCGCAGGTGCGGATGTTCTCGATCTCACGGCCCATCAGCCCGGAGCCGGTGTAGACGATGAGGTCGTACCCGGTGGTGGGCGCCTGATACTTGGTGACGTGCTCACGGAAGTTGAGCGCCGGTGAGATGCCGACGACCATGCCCCCGGTGCTCTTCGCGCCGAGCACAGACTCGTGCGGGAGGCCTGGCGCCGCGCCGGTGACGAGCGTGTGGCCCCTGCGGCCGATCTCCTCGCCAAGTCGCCGGAGCAGGCCGCGGGAACGTTCCTCTATGCCGCCGCCAGCCGAGCCCATGACGCCGATGGCCATGCGCGGGAACTCGGGCAGGGGCCCGCGTGTCGTACTCATGCCGTTCTTACCGGGAACTTTGGTTAAAAGCACAGTCTGACTCCCCAATTTCGCGG
Organism: uncultured Thermoflexus sp.; assembly: GCA_964456315.1. Lineage (GTDB taxonomy): Bacteria > Chloroflexota > Dehalococcoidia > Lucifugimonadales > Lucifugimonadaceae > SHXW01. The sequence continues at coordinate 10,331 of CAYWBD010000374.1, read as the reverse complement.
ACAGCTACCTTGACGCTACCGCGGAGCGGGGAGTGCCGTATGGGTGCCGACTCCTACGCCGGGGTGCCTAGCGGGCTGCCGCGCCGCGGTCGCCCGCCAACAGCGGCCGCCCCTCAACATAGGTATACGCCGGAATCAGTAACCCGCGGCTACGCCGTCGCGACGGGGGTCTGCGCCACCCATGTACGTGCCGTGGCCGGTCATCTGCACGCCGTGCGCCCCGCCCACGATGCGCGACCACCCCTCGGGAATACGCTTGATCGTGTGGCCGCGACGGTTGAGGTCGTCCACCAGCCCTTGCGGGAAGCGCGCCTCGAAAGACTGCGCCCCGGGTTCTTGCAAGCGGAAGCGCGGAGCCTCGATGGCCTCCTGGACGTTCATGCCGCAGTCCAGGATGTGGTGGACCATCTGGACCGTCGTGTGCAGGATGCCGTAGCTGCCCGGCGTCCCGATGCTCAGCACGAACTTGCCGTCCTTGAACACCTGGCACGGCGCAACGCAGAAGTCGACGCGCTTGCGCGGGGCGACCATGTTGGCGCTGGGCAGCTTCGGGTCGATGTCGAACCACAACGACATGTTGTTCAGGAAGATACCGGTGTCGCCCATCACGACGCCGGAGCCGTAACCGTTGCCGAGCGTCTGCGTGATGGTCACGACGTTGCCCTGGCTGTCAGCGACGGCGAAGTGGGTGGTCAGGCCGTCCCTCCACCAGCCCTCGGCGCGTGGGCCGAAGAGGCGCTCTGATGCCATGCCGTCGCCGGCGGCGAGGTGCTCGCGGGCATAACGCTGCTTTGGCTGCGGGCGCGCTTTCTTCATGCTGATCTTCGCCCGCAGGCCGTCTGCGTGCGCCTTCGAGAGCAGGCGCTTGATCGGGATGTCGACGAAGTCCGGGTCTCCGGCGTACTTCAGCCGGTCCTCGACCGCGGCCTTCACAGATTCGATCAAGAGGTGCATGGTGTCGGGCGCGCCGTACTCCAGGCCCTTGAATCCATCGAGGATGTTTAGCGTCTGGGCGATCTGGAACCCGGACGAGTTTGGAGGGGGCACGCGCACCTCGTGGCCGCGGTAGGTCGAAATCAGCGGCTCCTGCCACTCGGCGCGGTACTGCGCGAGGTCGTCCGCGGTAATGAGGCCGTCCAACTGCTGGAGCGTGCGGACCGTCTTGCGGGCGATGTCGCCCTCGTAAAACTCCCGCGCCCCGCCCTCCGCGATGGCGGACAGTGAGGCTGCGAGGTCTGGCTGTTGGAACAGACCGCCCGCTGAAGACGGCTTGCTGGCGCCGCTCAGGAACGATTTCCGGGTGGTTGGGAACTTTGTTAGCAGGGGCCAGTTCATGCGCAGCATGTCGGCGTTGAACGGCGTCAGCGGGGCACCGTGCTCGGCGTAGTCAATGGCGTCCCGGAAGCAGCGCATAAGCGGCCGGGTGCCGTAGGTCTCATGAAGGGTGCTCCACCCGGCGACGTTGCCTGGGACCAGCGGCGCACGCGGGCCGATCTCCTTGGACTGCTCGGTGAACTTGTCCGGCGTGGCGTTCCCGGCGGCGCGCCCCGAGAAGTTCAGCACGCGGCTGCGCTTCTCCTTTGCGGAGTAGATGAGGGCGACGCCGATGCCGCCCACTCCGGACATGTAGGGCTCGACCACGTTCAGCGTGCTGGCCACGGCGACCGCGGCGTCGAAGGCGTTGCCACCCTCCTTGAGCACGTCCAGCCCGGCCTGCGTGGCGTACGGGTGCGCCGATGCGACCATGCCCCGCCTCCCAATGGCCGGGGCGCGGCTGGAGCGACCGTGCGTCGTGTTTGCGGGGAAGAAGTCTGCGGGCATCCTGATGCCTCCGGAGCAGAATGATCAAAGAAGGCTGTGGCGGCGCGAATCATACCCTGACGGCTCTGTGCGCCGGAGGCCGCGGGCCGGACGGTGCTGCGCCGGGGCACGCCGGTCTGGATAATGAGACACGTCGCCTGCGGGGCTGACGCGAACCGGCGACACGGGGAACGGCCGTATGCCTGAACGCTCCATCGAACTTATCGAACGGGCCCGCCGGGCTGCCGGGCGCACCGCGGTCGTCGCCCCAGAAGGCCAGTTCTCGTACGCAGACCTGCTCGACGCCTCAGACCGGGCCACGAGGGTCCTGCTTGGCGGCCGCCCAGACCTTGATGAGGCGCGTGTGGCGTTCCTGGCGCCGGGCGGCTGGCACTACGTTGTGGCGCTCTGGGGGATATGGCGGGCCGGCGGGATGGCAGTGCCGCTGAAGATGTCCGCCCCTGCGCCTCAGATCGAGTACGTCATCGACGACTCGAAGGCCGACACGGTCATCGCCTACCCGCAGTACGAGGCGACTCTGCGCCCCATCGCCGAGAAGCGCGGCCTGCGCTTCCTGACCACGTCCCAACTGCTTGAGGCGAACCCCTCACCCCAACCCTCTCCCGCAAGGGGAGAGGGAGCGACGGGAGCCCTTCCTCATCTCGCGCCAGACCGCTGGGCGGTGCTGCTCTATACCAGCGGGACGACCAGCCTCCCGAAAGGCGTCATCATCACCCACGCCAACATCGAGGCGCAGGTCCGCAGCCTCACGCAGGCCTGGGCCTGGACACAGGACGACCGCATCCTGCTTTTCCTGCCGCTTGACCATATCCACGGCCTTGTGAACGTGCTGACCTGCGCCCTGTGGTCAGGCGCCACCTGCGAGATGCTCCCGGCGTTCGACGCCGCCCGCGTCTGGGACCGCGTGTGCAAGGGCGGGCTTTCGCTTTTCATGGCCGTGCCGGACGTCTACTCGCGGCTGATCGCAGCGTGGGAGGCCGCGCCGCCGGCCCGGCAGCGGGCCATGTCGGACGCCTGCCGCGCCATGCGGCTCATGGTCTCGGGCTCCTCTGCGCTGCCCGTGCCGCGCCTGGAAGCCTGGCGCAACATCACCGGCCACACGCTGCTCGAGCGCTACGGCATGACCGAGATCGGGATGGCGCTATCCAACCCTCTCCACGACGAGCGCAAGCCGGGCTATGTGGGGACGCCGCTGCCGGGAGTGAGTGTCCGCCTCGTGGACGAGCACAGCGCGCCGGTGCCGGACGGCACGCCCGGCGAGATACAAGTGCGCGGCGGCACCGTGTTCGCAGGGTACTGGGACCGCTCGCTGGCGACCCGCCGCGCCTTTCGGGACGGCTGGTTCTGCACGGGGGACATGGCCGTTGTCGAGGGTGGCGCGTACCGCATCCTGGGTCGTCTGAGCACGGACATCATCAAGTCTGGCGGCGAAAAAGTGTCGGCACTTGAGATAGAGCCCGTGCTCCTGCGCCACCCGTCGGTGGCCGACTGCGCGGTCGTCGGCGTGCCTGATGAAAAGTGGGGCGAGGCTGTGACTGCGGCGGTCGTGCTAAGGCCGGGATGCAAGCTGACGCTGGCAGAGCTGCGTGACTTTGCCCGCCAGCACCTGGCCCCGGCGAGCATCCCGACGCGGCTGGAACTCATGGACGCTCTCCCGCGCAACGCCATGGGCAAGACTCTTAAGCCAGACCTGCGGCGAGTCATCGAGGAGCGGGCACGGTAGGGGCGTATTGCATAGGCCCGCGCGGCGCTCAGTACACGTCGTCGCGTTCACCGTACTCGAACTGGTAGGTCACCTCAGAGAGTTCCGGGCCGCTGACCGCGCCTTTCCGCGCCAGGACCGTCTCTAGCGCGGCGAGCCACGCCTGGTAGTAGACAAACTCGCCCCCGCGGGCGGTCATCTCGGCGATCTCACGGATCAGTTCGACACGGAACTCCTCCCACTCGAAGGCCCCGCGCTCGTGGAGGGCGACAGCCATGCCGAACGCCCGGCTGTGCCAGGCCTCCTCGAACACCAGCTCGCCGTTCTTCCTTGGTAGCGCTGAGCCGCTGTCCATGCTCGCGACGGCCGGGCTGACAGCGGTCTGCGAGGCGGCGGCTGGCGCATGGCGTCCGTTGGCGGGGTCGGTCGGCATGTCCGCGTCCTGGCGTCCGTGGGAGGGCTGTGGCAGCGTGACCGGCTGCCTGCGGGGCCGGAAGTCGTCCACGGGCTGGCCGTCCGGACGGGGCTGCCAGGTGAAGCCGGCGAACAGGTGCGAGGCAAGCCCCGGCCCCGGAGTCGCGGGCTGGTCCGTTGCCAGCAGCGCATCTATGTAGTCATAGATCTGGCCCACCAGGTCGGGGCTGTTGACCGAATGAAACCACTGCGGACGGCCGTCGAACAGCAGCAGCACGACGTTCGCCAGGCCGCATGGCCCCAGGCACCCGCCGACGGTGAGGTGCACGACGTTCCGCAGCCGCCTGCGTTCCCACTCGGCATGAAACGCCTCGGCGGGCACCGGCGCGAAGCCGTCGGCGGTCTGGCCGCAGCAACACCCCAGTGAGCACACGAAGAGCTGGCCTCTGAAGCGGGCCACGTTCACCCTGCGGCCGTCCCACCGGGTGACGATGTTGCGGTTGCGCTGGTACAAGCCTGTCGGCTCAGCCGGCGTGGGCATGCAGCACTTCGGCCACGCCTATCAGCGCGTCCCGGTGGACCAGTTTCACCAGCTCGTCCTCGGGCAGCCGCTCGGTTCCAGTCGGGCGCTGCGGCAGCACCATGTAGCGCATCTCGGCGCTGCTGTCCCAGACACGTATTTCGCGCCCGGCCGGCACGTCCAGACCGAACTCCTTCAGGAGAGAGCGTGGCTCGCTCACGGCCCGGGAGCGGTACGCGGGCGACTTGTACCACGTAGGCGGCAAGCCCAGGACAGGCGACGGGTAGCATGAGCAGAGGGTGCAGACGATGAGGTTGTGCACCTGGGGCGTGTTCTCGACGACGACCAGCATCTCGTATTTGAGGCCGAGGTCCGCCAGCGCCGCGGTGGAGTTGGTGAGGAGGCGCTGCTTGTAGGTGGGGTTGCCCCAGGCGCGCGCCACCGCACGGGCGCCGTGCATTGGGCCGATGTCGGTCTCGTACTGCCTGACGACGTTGTCCACCGCGTCGGGAGCGAGGATGCCCTTCTCCAGGAGGATTGACTCGAGCGCGCGCACTCTCGACACGATGTACTCGTCAACATTTGGGTGGAACTTGCCCATCACGGCCCTCCCGGGTCAGGAACTCTTCTTGACGACGGGCGACAGGTACCTCTCGAACAGGTCGAGATAGACCGCCTGTGGGGCCTCACGGCTTTCGCCCCAGAGGTCGCGGCCCTCAAACCGGACGCTGTAGACAGGTTGCGGGTCCTCGCCGAGGCCGTGGGCGTTGCTGTCTGGAAAGACGTGCACGCCGTGGAACAGGTGAACGGTGCCGCGCTTGCCGCGGGCGTAGCGCGGGAGGCGCGTGTGCCCTTCGGGGCGTGTAGACCGGGTGATGACCTTGTCGCCCGGCTTGAAGCGCGGGGGCGTCGTGCCCGTCCGAATGACTCCTTGGATCGGAGTCGCGGCCGCCCGGTGGGCAGGTCGGACGCGATCAAACAGCGCAGATACAGGCGCGTCAGGGTGTGCGAGGAAATAGTCGGAGCGTCGCTGGATTTCTGCGGGGGTTGTCACGCCGCTCTCAGCCGCCGTCCTGGCGACAGATTCGAGCCAGTGCTCGTAGTAGGTAGCGCTGAGGTAGTGGGGCGGGTCCATGCGCTCGATGGCGTGGCGGAACTGGTCAAGGGTGACGCCGCCGTCCGAACGCATAGCGCGTGTCATCGCCATGACGACCGGCTCCCAGCGTGCGTGGAACACCGGCTCGTTTTTCTCGCGGACGACAGGGCCGAAGCCGTGCATGCCGCCCATGTCGTGGATGCCGTCCATAGCGAACCGCCTTGCGGGGCAGTTTCGAGCAGGCGCGGCGCGCTGTCAACGACCGCGCCCCCGTTCGCCCTGAGCCTGTCGAAGGGGCGGCCGGTGGCCCAGTCTGGGGCGCATGCACGGGCCTGCCGGTATCATCCCCGCATGCCTGATGACGCTATGAGACCGCCTGCCCGACACGGGCCGCTCACCGGCATGGTCGTGCTCGACCTGACCCAGATCATGGCCGGGCCGTTCTGCACCATGCTGCTGGGCGACATGGGCGCAGACGTCATCAAGGTCGAACGGCCAGGCGGCGGCGACGACTCCCGGAGGCTCGGCCCGCCCTTCATCCAGGGCGAGTCCACCGCGTTCCTGGGCCTCAACCGCAACAAGCGCTCCGTGGTGCTGGACCTCAAGGACCCGCGCGGCGTGGACGCGGTGCGGCGCATCGCGGCGAAGGCAGACGTGCTGGTCGAAAACTGGCGGCCCGGCGCCATGGACGGCCTGGGACTGGGCTACGACACGCTATCGAGGGGCAACCCCGCACTCATCTACTGCTCGATCTCCGGCTTCGGGCGCACCGGGCCGTACTCGGCGCGTGGCGGCTTCGACCTCATCGCACAGGGCATGAGCGGGCTCATGAGCATCACCGGGGAGCCCGGGTCTGCGCCGGTGAAGGTGGGCGTGCCGATGGCCGACCTCAACGCCGGTGTGCTGGCCGCCTACGGCATCCTGGCGGCGTATATCCACCGCCTGAAGACCGGCGAGGGCCAGTACCTGGAGACCTCGCTGCTAGAAGCCGCGCTGTCCTACACGGTCTACGAGTCCATGATCTACTTCACGACAGGGCGGGTCTCGGGCCCGCTGGGGTCGTCCCACCGGCTCTCGGCCCCGTACCAGGCCGTCAGGGCAAAAGACGGGTACATGAATATCGGCGCTGCGAACCAGGCAAACTGGGAGCGTTTCGCCGGGGCCATCGGGCGGGCGGACCTGCTCGCAGACCCACGGTTCAAGGCTAACTCTGACCGGCTGGAGAACAGGGCGGCGCTGATCTCTGAGGTCGAGAGGACCCTGGGCACCCGCACGCGGGCCGAGTGGCTGGAGCTGCTGGAGCGCGCCGGGGTGCCGGCTGGGCCCATCTACGACATGGCGGAGGTCTACGCAGACAGGCAGGTGCTTGAGCGCGGCATGCGCGTCGACGCAGCTCACGAAAAGCTCGGGGCGCTGTCGCACATAGGGCTGCCGGTGAAGCTAGCGCGCACGCCGGGATCGGTAAGGACCGCGGCGCCCGTCCTGGGCCGCCATACGGCCGAGGTACTGCGCTGGGCCGGGCTGACTGAGGCCGAGGTCGCCGTGCTGAGCTCAACAAAGGGGAGCGGTACATGACACTCCGTGAACGAATCGGCTTCGACGCTGGTTCCACGCGCCTCGAGGACGCCGTCAAGTGGGCGGTCGAGAACGAAATCCACTACCTGGACTTTAATGCCGACACCGGCGCGAACCGGCTTGACGCCTGGCCGGCCGAGCGTGTCAACCAGGTCCGCACACTCTGCGACAGGCACGACATCCACGTCGGGCTGCACACGCTCTCGGGCGTCAACACCGCAGAGTTCTCGCCAGTTGTCGGCCCGGCGGTAGACGACTACCTACGGGAGTACATCGACCTGTCGGCCCGCCTCAGGTGCGAGTGGGTCATCGTCCACGCCGGCTACCACTTCTCAAGCGAGGTTGCCGCCCGCAAGAAGGCGTCTCTGGAGCGGCTGAAGCGAGCCGCAGGGCGCGCCGAAAAGAAGCGCGTGCGCCTGCTGCTGGAGAACCTGAACAAGGAGCCGGAGCGCGCTGAGGTCCACTACCTTGCCCACAACGTGGAAGAGTGCCGGGCCTACTTCGACGCCGTGCAGTCGCCGGCCCTTGGCTGGGCCTTCACGGTCAACCACTCGAACCTCGTGCCGGAAGGCATCGGCGGCTTCCTGGACGCCTTCGGGGTGGGCCGCATTGGTGAGGTGCGGCTGGCAGACAACACCGGCGAATATGAGGTCCACCTAAATCCCGGGCAGGGGAACATCGACTTCGGGTCACTGTTCAAGCGCCTGGAGCGCGCCGGTTACCGCGGTCACTACTCGATGGCCTTCGGTACGCTGCAGGACAAGCTGGCCGCCCGCGAGGCGCTGTCGCGGCACGGCAGGTAGGTAGCGGGGGGGACGGGGACCGTCAGTCCGAGTGCGCTGAGGAATCTTGGGCGGGGCGCCCGGCATTCAGATGAACGGGTTCACCGTCCGCACCGTGCCGTACCTGCGGTCATGCTGGAAGTCCTCAGAGTAGATTTCGGTCAGCCCGAAGTACTCCGCGTAAGCCCAGATGTGGGCGTCGAACCAGGCCAACCGATAGGTGGCAGCGCCGCGGACTGCAAGCCGGAAGATGGCCTCGGTCGGGTACAAGACATCAAACACATCCAACAGGTCCTCTGCTTCGCGGTAGGCCTCCTGGGGCGTCAGCAGGGCGGACTTACCCGTTGGCCGCGTAACCGCCGCGACGAACTCGATTAGCGACTGGTGCGCGACGCGCAACGACCCATCGGCCACGCCTTGCCTGAGCAACTCAGTCGCTTTCTGCTGCTTGTCAGGGAACCGAGCGTCGAAGCGGTAGACCAGGACGTTGGTGTCAACCAGCGCGGCCACGTAGATAAAGGTCCTCCCGCGTCCAGCCTCGGGCGGCGGGCTGCCGCACACGGGAAGTACGGGCGACCCGCGCCCGCTGTCTGGCCGTCGCGAGGTCAAACAGCTTGAGGCGCTCCTCCACTGATAACCGGCGCGGCAGGCGTGAGGCGGGCACGACGCGGATGATGTCTCCGGCGATTGACCAATCGAGGTTGTCGCCGGGGCTGATCCCGGCCTGAGTGGCGACAGTTTTGGGGATCGTCACCTGGAGTTTGCTTGTGACTTTTGCCATTCCCTTATTGTTGGCAAGGACACATTCCTTGTCAACGCTCCCAGCGCGGGTGGGCGAGCGGACAGCCGGTCTCACTTCTTTGGGGGAGAGGGTGAAGGTTGAAGGCGGGACCGGGATGGGGCCCCTCGACCGTTCGACGTGGCTCACGGCAGGCAAGCTTGGGGCGAGTGCGGCGCAGGCCAGGGCGAGCGACGCGGCACGGCTACGCGGGAGCCGAGTCCTCGGGGACGGCCATGGCCCGGGCGCGCAGCTGACCGCAGCCGGCGCTGATGTCGATGCCCTTCTCCATTCGCACCGTGCTCGCCACCCCGTACATCTGTAGCACCGCCTGAAACCCGTCGCTTGCCGGCTGAGGCGGGCGCTTGTACGGCCCGGCCCCGGTCGGGTTCACCGGGATCAAGTTCACGTGGCAGAGCATGCCGCGCAAGAGCGCTCCCAGCTTGTGGGCGTGCGCGGGCGAGTCGTTCTGGTCTGCCAGCAACACGTACTCGAAGAACACGCGCCGGTCCGTCTTTTCGACGTACTGCCTGCAGGCGTCGATGAGCATCTTGATCGGGTACCGGCTGTTGATTGGCATCGTCTCTGACCGGGTGAAGTCGTCCGGCGCGTGCAGCGACACCGCCAGGTTGACCTGCAGCGGCACGTCCGCGAACTTCAGGATCTGTGGCACGAGGCCTACAGTCGACACGGTGATGTGGCGCGCGCCGATGTTCAGCCCCTGCCCGTCGTTAAGCACGTCGATGGCGGCCATCGTCCGGTCATAGTTGGCGAAAGGCTCGCCCATACCCATGAACACGACGTTGGTGATCCCCTGCGCCTCACCCGCCGAGATGACGCCGTCGCCGATCTCAACGCGGTCCTCGGCGTTGGCCACGCGGGCCATCCAGAGCACCTGGCCGACGATCTCACCCACGGTCAGCTGCCGCGAGAAGCCCTGCTGGCCCGTGGCGCAGAACGTGCAGCCCAGCGCGCACCCGGCCTGCGTAGACACGCAGACCGTGCGACGCCGCTTGCGGTGGGCGTCGGCCTCGTAGCGCATGAGGACGGTCTCGATGAGTTCCCCGTCCCTGAGCCGGAATACGACCTTGTCCGTCGTGCCGTCCTTCGAGTGGAGCTTCAGGGCCGGGACCAGCGGGTCAAGTGCGTAGCGTTCGGTGAGCTTGGCGCGCAGCTGCTTCGAGAGCGTGGTCATGGCCTCGAACGACGGCACGCCTTCGTGGTAGATGGCGCGCCAGAGCTGGTCTACCCGGTACGCGGGCTCACCCAGGCTGACGACGAGCGCGCCGAGCTGCTCCCGGCTCAGGTCGAGCAGTGAGGGGAGGACGGTGACTGCCGGGGCGGATGGTGGCTGTGTTGTGCTGGTGGTCATCGAGAAGTGGCCTCATGCGAAGTCTAGCAGCGGCCGCGGTTGTAGTACGGCAGCATGGTCTCTAGTGTCCCGTCTCTGATGTGGAGCTTCAAATTGACCCCTCACCCTGACCCTCTCCCGCAAGGGGAGAGGGGATGAAGGAAATGGCTCAGGACTTCGGAGACGGGACACTAGCAGGGTGATGAAAAAGGGCCTCGCGTTTCCGGGCGGGAGTGTATAAGCTCCGGGCAGATGATGAGCAGCTTGTCCGGAGGCTGGAATATGAGAGGCG
>CAYWBD010000373.1:0-8375 GCA_964456315.1 uncultured Thermoflexus sp. | reverse complement strand
CCAGCTCCTCGCGGTCGTACTTGCGGAGGGTCTGCGGGTGCATCTCTGCAAGCCGCGCCGCGACGCTGATAATGAACACCCCGGCGAAATGCGAGCAGGTCTGTGCGCTGCCTCCAGGCGAGGAGGCCCCGGCGGCCCCCGTGCTGTCTGGTCCGCCGACGAAGACGGCCTGTTGACGGGAAGCGCCGCGCGCGCCACGCGACCGTTCCACTGGCTGCGGTCCTGGAGCGAGGGGGTCTAGAGATGTCATCGCGTCGTTTCCCGGTGACAGGCCGAAGCACTTTACTAACAACATCTCTACTCTAATAGTTGATACACTCCGTGTCAATGGCATCGGAATCCGGAGCTAAATCCAGCCTGGACCACGGGCTGACGCCGAGTTAAGTCACGTAATCGCAGCGACCCCTTGCATTGCAGCGGAAACCGTCGTAGCATATGCGCCCAACCCGGAACCGTAAGACAGCACCTGCTGGATTCGTAACAAGGATCGCAAGACGCTCCGAAACAGTAAGCTCCGCCAGAAATCCGGGTAAGCGGGGCAAGGATGGGATAACGAAATGATCTACTTAAAGGCCTGCTACCGCTGCGACGGGGATGTCGAGTACACCTCAGACATGTACGGCGCCTACCTGGCGTGCCTGCAGTGCGGCTACTTCATTGACTCCAAGCAGATGGCGATCGCAGCTGCCCGGCTCGGCGCCGCGAAGGTCCAGGCCGCCTAGAGCGACCCACAGTCACCTGGTCATAGGCCCCGGCCATACTGGCCGGGGCCTCCTGTTTTTGCCAGACGGCTTAGTCGCGCCCGCCCAAATCTCAGACCGCAAAGTCGAAGACGTCAACGTCCGTGCGCGTCACCTCCGCCTCAGGCGCGATCTCCTGAGCGTACTCAGCCGCTCTCTCGACGACCTCCCGCGCCTTTGACGCGTCGTGGCTCACGGTCGCTATCCCGATTATGGCCGTCTGCCAGGTCTCCTGACCGCCCACGTCCGCGACAGACACCCCAAACCTGTTCCGTAGCCGCTCGCACACGGACTGGACGACTCTACGCCGGTCTTTGAGGGACTGGCTGGCGTAGATGTGGAGCGTTAGCTGGCAGACGGCGACGTGCAAACCCCTGGCCTCCGGTCGCGCTGCATCGCCCATGGCGCCTTCCCTAATGGAACGCCCCGGCACCCACCTGAGTTGCCCGGCAAATCAGGCTAGTGATACAAATCTCATTCTGGACGGTAGTTACACCTGGTCGTCACGGAGTCTACGGGGCCATCCAGGATATTTCATCCTGAAGTTGGTTCAGGACCTGGTTCTGAGTTCAGCGGCACAGTTTCTGCACGACCGCCGCAACTTGTCGTCCCGGGGTCCACGGGCCTGTCCCGCAAGGGTGCCGTACAAATGACCTTACCCGGTCAACAGCCCGTCCCTGCCGGCACCCAGCAGGTACCGGAAGTCGTGATCGAACGGCTTCCGCTGTATGTCCGCGTCCTGACTCAGTTCGAACGGCAGGGGCTTGAGGTCGTCAGCTCGGAGCAGCTCGGAGCGCAGCTCCAGATGACCCCCGCACAGATCCGCAAGGACCTGAGCTACTTCGGCCGGTTCGGGAAACAGGGGCGCGGCTACAACGTGCGGCACCTCTCGGCGCGCCTCAGGAACATACTCGGACTCGACGTCTGGTGGAACGCTGCGATTGTCGGGATGGGCCGGCTGGGGCGCGCCGTCGCCGCCTACCCCGGGTTCGCGCGGGAGCAGTTCAGGATCGTCGCGGCGTTCGACTCCGACCCTCTAGTCATCGGGACGACGCTGGAAAACCTGACGGTGCTGCCGATGCAGGAGCTTGCTCAGACTGTGGCCGCCCGTGACGTGAAGATCGGCATCGTCGCAGTGCCGGCGGCGCAGGCTCAGCAGGTGATCGACACGCTTGTCGCCGCCGGGGTCAAGGCGATACTCAACTACGCCCCCTTCGCAGCGCAGGTGCCACCCGGCGTGAAGGTCCGCGGCATAGACCCGGTGCTGTCGCTCCAGTCCATGACATTCTATCTCAAGGGCTAGCGGACCAGCGGTGGCCCCGGTTCTCGTGCCGGAGTGCGCCGACCGTGGCAACGCGCTCCCCTGAGCTGGCCCAGGGGCGCCTTCGCCCGTTCGCCCTAAGCCCGTCGAAGGGCGAACACCACCAACTGCGAACTCGCCCCTGCCCGTGCTTCGACAGGCTCAGCACGAATGGCCTCCACAAGAGGCAAGCGCCCCGTCTACATGGGGAACATCTTCTGGAACGTCCCCATCTTGCGCATGCCAGACACACGGAACTCGCCGGTGAGCATCATGAGCATGGGGTTGCCCATCTTGCGGGTCATCTTTTCGAAGCCGTCGAACGTGGTCTTGAACTGCACGTCCCGTTTGTCGGCGCGGCCGGCCTGGATCGAGAACTTGCCGTCATCGATTGTTTGAGTCCACTGGCCGCCGCCCTCGCCCTTGAAGTCCCACACCGCGACAAACTTCTTCCCTTTCGCCGCCTCCTTGTCCATGAGCACACCCATCATCCCCATCATCGCGGACAGGCGCATGTTCTTCTGCACCGCCGAAGCCTGCGGTTCTTTCTTCTTCAGGCGCATCAGCAGCTCTGTGTATTCACCGGCCGCGTGGACTAGCGAAAACCCGAGCAGGTCGCGCGCCGTAACCCAGCCCAAGAACAGCGGCATCCAGGCTGGCCGGTCGAGGTCGGCTTCGGTCATTGACGACATGGCCTTGCGCAACGCGTCGCGGCTTAGCTTCCAGTAGTCCCACGCCTGCTGCGCGGTCTGGCCTTTGGGCCGCTTCCCAAACTCGTCCCCGTTCCACTTGTTGAGCTCACCCTCGGACTTGACCAGCACCTGCTTTTCGGCTGGCAGGGCCTTCCCGGCGGTGATGCTCTCGGCCGCTATGCGGTCTATGTAGCCCATGTGGAACGGCTGGTCCCCGAACACCCAGTCCTTGCCGAACTTACGCGTCCAACCCTCCGGCTGCAGGGGCCCGTACAGGGCGTCGAACTTCCTCCAGATGTCCTCCAGTTCCGCACCGAATGACTTGAGGCTAGTCTTGGGCATCAGCATGGCGTACCTCCAGACCGCGTTAGACCGCCGTTGCCGCGGCATCGTACCTCAAACGCGTATTTGTGAGAAGACTGGCCGGCTGGGTCGGCACCGGGGCGCTCAGCCCTCGCGGCGCCCCGCGCCGCGGTCCTGGCGCCGACGGGCAAGTTTTATGCGCGTCTGCGCCCTGCTAAGGGAGGCGAGCGCCTCTTCGAGGTCCTGCTCTTTGGGCTGACCGGCCAGACGTTCTTGCGCGCGCTTTAGCGCCGCTTCGGCCCGCTCGATATCTATCTTTGAGGACTCTTCGGCTGAGTCCGCCAGGACTGTGACCTTGTCCGAGAGCACCTCAAGGAAGCCGCCCGAGATGGCGATGCCTATCTCGACGCCGCCATTGCGGACTCGCACCTCGCCGGGGTCCAGCATGCTGATCAGTGCAGCGTGCGACGGCAGGACGGCGACCTCGCCCTCGCTGGCAGGCGCGATCACGAGGTCTGCATCGCCCGAGTAGACCGCGCCGGTCGCGCTTACGATGTCCAGCTTCAGCTTTGCCACGCTTATGCCTTCGCCAGCTGTTTGGCCTTTTCGACCACCTCGTCGATGGTGCCGACCATGTAGAACGCCTGCTCCGGGAGCGCGTCGTGCTTGCCTTCGACCAGCTCCTTGAACCCGCGCACCGTCTCTGCCAGCGGAACGTACTTGCCCGGGATGCCGGTGAACACCTCGCCCACGAAAAACGGCTGTGTCAGGAAGCGCTGGATGCGGCGGGCGCGGTTATACGTGGTCTTGTCTGCGTCTGAGAGCTCTTCAACGCCCAGGATGGCGATCACGTCCTGCAGGTCTTTGGCGCGCTGCAGGATGCGCTGCACTTCCCGCGCCACGTTGTAGTGGTCCTCACCGACGATGTCCGGCTGCAGGATCCGGGACGTTGACGCCAGCGGGTCCACCGCCGGGAACAGCGCCTGGGCGGCAAGCGACCGCTCCAGGGAGACAACCGCGTCCAGGTGACCGAACGTGGTGACGATGCCGGGGTCGGTGTAGTCGTCCGCTGGCACGTAGATCGCCTGGAACGACGTGATCGAGCCGTCCTTGGTGGTCGTGATGCGCTCCTGCAGGTCACCCATCTCAGTCGACAGCGTGGGCTGGTAGCCGACGGCTGAGGGCATGCGGCCAAGCAACGCGGAGACCTCCATGCCGGCCAGGATGTAGCGGTAAATGTTGTCCACAAACAGGAGCACGTCCTGCTTGCTCACGTCCCGGAAGTACTCGGCCATTGTCAGACCGGTCAGCGCGATGCGCGCCCTCGTGCCCGGCGGCTCGTTCATCTGCCCGAACACCATGGCAGTCGAGCCGATCACCTTGTACTCCTGCATCTCGTGCCAGAGGTCGTTGCCTTCGCGGGACCGCTCACCTACCCCTGCGAACACCGAGACGCCCTTGTGCACCTGGGCGATGTTCCGGATGAGCTCCGTGATGATGACGGTCTTGCCCACGCCCGCGCCGCCGTATGCGCCGATCTTGCCGCCCTTGGCGAAAGGCGTGATCAGGTCAAACACCTTGATCCCCGTCTCCAGGATCTCGATGGAGCCCTTCTGCTGGTCGAAGGACGGCGCCTTGCGGTGGATGGGCCAGCGCTCAACGTCCGCCGGGACGGGGGCGCCGTTGTCTATGGGGTCGCCAACGACGTTGAACAGGCGGCCAAGCGACGCCTTGCCGACTGGCACCGTCACCGGGCCGCCCGTGTCGATGACCTCGATGCCGCGCGCCAGGCCGTCGGTTGAGCCCAGCGCCAGGCAGCGCGCCCAGGAGTTGCCGACGTGCTGCTCGACTTCCAGGACGAGCTTTTCGGCGCCGACCTTGGTCTCAATGGCGCTGTAGATCGAAGGGAGCCCGTCCGGCGGGAACTCCACGTCCACGACGGTCCCGATGATCTGCGCGACTTTGCCCTTGCTGCCTTTTGCCATCTGATCGTGTACCTCAATTCCACCCTACGATTAAAAATTCTCATTGGACCGAGTGCGCCGTCTCGTTCACTCACCCGGCGGTCTTGCGAGACTGCTTCTCTTTTCGCTTATCCGCAGCGCGGATCTCGTCGGGACTTTGGCTGGCAGGGTGCTCATGGTCGACGCAGTGCCAGATGCCCGCGTCTCTCAAGGTGATCGGGCGCATCTCAGCAGTTCCGGCGAACGCGGGTATTGAAGGTCGTTTCTTGGAGTTGCTTGCCATTGGGAGTTACTCCTGGGCCACCACAAGCCAATCCCGGGCTGTCGGCCTGCTATCAATGAGGAGCTCGAACTCGTACTCTCCCTGCCGTACGAGATTCACGTCCAGTCGGAACTCGATATATGGCGTGATCTCGATAGCTCGGCGCAATTCGGGAACCCGGTACACAGACGTGACCGCATCCCAGGTCGCGCCATCATCAGTTCGCGTTGCTCGTAGGATGACAGTCTTGGATTCTCCAACTTCCGTGGGATCGAACTGGCCCTTCGCTGGCACGATCAACTTCGGTCTGAACGGCGGGCCAGGCAGAACGACCCGGTCGAACACCCCGAGAATATCAATCTCGCCATCGGGTCTCGCACGCCAAGTGCGTGCGATGAGCATCCATTGGACATCCACTCAGTCCTGCCTTCCCTGCGGCCTAAACCGACCAGGCAGCGCAGCGGCCGCCGAATCGCCGCGGTACTCACCCGGCATGGCCCCCTGGACTCTCGTCATCTTGCCTGCACCGCGTTTACGCCGCCCACTATGTCCAGCAGCTCGCCCGTTATCTGCTCCTGCCTTGCCTTGTTCAGGTCCAGCGTCAGGTCAATCACAAACTCGTCTGCGGCGTCCGTCGCTTTCTGCATCGCCACCATGCGCGCCGACTGTTCGCTGGCCACGGCCTCCAGCACCGCGTGGTAGACCTCTGTCTCCAGGTAACGCGGCACCAGGCGCTCCAGCACCGCGCCAGGGCCGGGCTCGTAGATGTACTCAACCGGCGTGATGTCCTGGATGTCACCCGGCTTCACCGGCAGTATCTGCCGCACGACCGGCCGCTGCACAGCCGTGCTGATGAAGTCCGAGTACGCAAGAAGCACCCGGTCGGCGCCCTGTTTCCGGAACTCCTCGACCACCATGCGCGTCACGGGCGTCGTTTCCAAGAAGCTGGGCCGGTCGCTGACACGGAACGCCGCTTTGAGCTCGCTCCCGGTGCGGACGACAAACGTTTCGCCCTTGCGGCCCACGGACACTGTCGCCACAGGCACGTCCGAGTCCCTGATGGCCTGTCCGGCCGCCCGCAGGATGTTGCTCACCAGGCCGCCGCATAGCCCGCGGTCTGGCGTTATTAGCACCAGCAGCGCTTTCTTCACTGGCCGCTCTGCCAGCAGTGCCGCGCCCGGTGGCAGCTCCGTGAGGTCCAGCCCGCGCACCAGGTCCGCGAGCACGTCTTGGATCTTCTCGGCGTAAGCCCGTCCCTCGTGCGCGGCCTGCTGGGCGCGGCGCATCTTCGACGCCGCGATCAGCTGCATCGCGCTCGTTACCTTCGAGATGTTCTTGACGGAGCGGATGCGCCGTCTTAGTTCGCGGGTGCTAGCCAATCAGCGACCATTTCGATATCCCTCCCCCAGCGGGAGAGGGTCTTGGTGATGGTGAAGTCCGACCCCGAACTTTGCGGTCAGGGGGCCCCTGCGTTTTGAGAACTGTGCCTCAGACCTTCACGGTCTGCTTGAACGCCTTGGCCGAATCATCGAGCTTCTTGCGCGTGTCGTCGCTCAGCTCGAGCTTCTCTGCGATGGTCTTCAGGACGTCCGGGATATTCGCCGCGGCGTACTCGTACCACGCCTGCTCAAAGCCCCGGACCTTGGCTACAGGCACATCGTCCAGGTACCCGTTGGTCGCCAGGTAGAACACGCTCACCTGGCTCTCCATGCTCAAAGGTCCGTACTGCCGCTGCTTCAGGAGTTCGGTCAACCGTTCCCCGCGCTCCAGCTGCCGCCGCGTCGCGGCATCCAGGTCCGAAGCGCCGAACTGCGTGAACGCAGCCAGAGACTGGTACTGGGCCATCTCCAGCTTCAGGCGGCCGGCGACCTGGCGCATGGCCTTGCGCTGCGCCGCGCCGCCGACGCGTGTCACTGACAGACCAGCGTTCACGGCCGGGCGGATGCCGCCGTTGAACAGGTCCGTCTCCAGGTAGATCTGCCCGTCCGTGATCGAGATCACGTTGGTCGGGATGTACGCCGAAACGTCGCCCGCCTGCGTCTCGATGATGGGCAGGGCGGTGATGGACCCACCGCCGTATTCCGGCGAAAGGCGGCACGCCCGCTCCAGCAACCGGGAGTGCAGATAGAAGACGTCGCCCGGGTAAGCCTCGCGGCCCGGCGGCCGGCGCAGCAGCAGCGACATCTGGCGGTAGGCCCAGGCGTGCTTGGTCAGGTCGTCGTACACAATCAGCACGTCCTTGCCCTTTTCAAGGAAGTACTCGGCCATGGCGCAGCCTGCGTACGGCGCCAGGTACTGCAACGGCGCAGGGTCGGACGCGTTGGCGGCCACCACAATGGTGTGGTCCATCGCCCCGTTTTGCTGCAGCGTCGCCACAGTGGCGGCGACTTTCGACGACTTCTGGCCGATGGCCACGTACACGCAGAGGAGGTCGCCGCCCTTCTGGTTGATGATGGCGTCAATGCAGATGGCGGTCTTGCCGGTGCCGCGGTCGCCGATGATCAGCTCGCGCTGGCCACGGCCTACCGGCACCATGGCGTCGACCACCTTCACGCCGAACTGGACCGGGACTCCCACTGACTTGCGCGTCACCACGCCCGGCGCGATGCGCTCGACTGGCATGCTTTTCACGGCCCGGTACGGGCCCTTGCCATCGATAGGGCGGCCCAGGGAGTCAACGACGCGCCCGATGAGCGCCTCTCCGGCAGGTACCTCAACGACGCGCCCGGTCGACCGGACCTCATCGCCTTCCCTGATCCCGATGTAGTCCCCCAGCACCACCGCGCCCACGCTGTCCTCTTCCAGGTTGAGCGCCAGCCCAAGTACGTCGCCCGGGAACTGGATGAGCTCGTTCGCCCGGACGCCGGACAGCCCGTGGATGCGCGCGATGCCGTCGCCGGCCTCAACGACGGTCCCCACGTCGACCATCGTCAGCTCTCCGCCGAACTCCTCGATCTGCCGCTTGATAACCGAGGCTATGTCCTGAGCCTTTACCGCCATCGGTCTCCCTCCGTCACCGTGTAATTCGTGGCCGGGCCGTCGCAGTGAGCCTGGGCCCGGTCGCGGTTCATAGCGGACGGACCGCCAGGGTGCTGCGCATCTGCTGCAGCCTGG
>CAYWBD010000372.1:0-4753 GCA_964456315.1 uncultured Thermoflexus sp. | reverse complement strand
CTCGTCCGGGCCGATGGCGAGGAGGACGTGAAGGGCCGCCGCTGGCAATGGAGCCGGCGAACGGGTTCCGGGCTGCTGGGCTCTCGGCATGTGCGCGTCCAATCGGAGCGACTATAACGAAACACGCGATAGCGACCAACGATATATCAGGTTGCGACCACCGTCAAGGGGCGGTCTGGTCTCACGGGCTCCCGCCTGTGACTGCGTCCGTCGGCGTTGAGCACGCTCCACCGGCCAAGCTCGGTGTCCTCGCCCTGCAGACTTCTTGCTCCCGCGGGCCTCAGCTGCGGCTGCGGAATATGGCCGGCCGGTCAAGTTGCGGCGTGCCGACGGCCTCCAGCCACCGCTCCTCGGCGATGGTCGGCGTGCACGGGCCATAGGTACAGACGCGGACCGTGCGGCTGGCCGCTTCCCGACGCAGCAAGTCCAGCACACTGCGTAGGACCGTGCCGGTGAACGGGGTGTACAAGTAGAACACCGTGCCGCTGGACAAATCCGCCGCCCGCGCGTCCTGGTGGATGAACATCACGTTGGTCAGGTTCAGCGCGTGGGCGCTGCGCCGGGCGCAATCGACGTAGGCCGCCTCCCGCTCAACCCCGATGCTGCGGGCGCCCGTGCAGATAGAGGCCAACAGCGGGACATGGCCCAGCCCCGAGCCAAGATCGACCAGCACATCCCGTTCGGTGAGCGCGGTGCGGCCGATCAGGTCGAAGATATGGCGCGCCGGGGTGGGCTGATAGGGCACCATCTCCGCCGGCGGGCTGGCAACCTCGGCGGCGGGCTGCTCAAACGTCAGTACCCCGCTGACCAGCGCATCGAGAAAATCGTAGCCATCACCGTTGACCCGACTGTCTGCGGGCACGTCGCGTCCTGGCCCGGTCGCCCACTGAAGCAGCAGGCCCGGCCTGACGCCCAGCTGGACCTCGTGGCGGATGGCCTCGTAGAGGTCGCGGTTGACCGCTTCCAGCCTGGCCTGGACCGTTCTGGCCCGGCCCAACAGTTCAGCGCCGATAGTGCGCACTGCGCCGCTGGGCTGGCCAGACCCGTCCCCGAGATGGGCCTCAAGGCGGTCAAGCGCCTCGATGCGTTCACGCAGCCGGTCTGGCCGGTCCAGCAAACGGTCCTGCGACAGCTCCGCGAGTAGCGTTTGCAGATCACGGGCAAGCGGTCCATCGCTCTTGTTGTCCAGCTGCTCGGGGGCGTGTGGGACCGATCTTGGAATCTCCACGCGCTCATCGTACCGTGGCGTTCGGTGGGCCAGCGCGCTGCGTCGTCCCGGCGACAGTGCGGGTCCGACAGCAGGAGAACGTCGAAGTGGGCGCTCACAGCCTGATGCGGACGGTTGCTGCCGAGCCTACGTCACGACCGTGCGGCACTTACCGCCGGGCAGGCTCACCTGCCAGACTAGCCTCAGGGCAACTGCGTTACTTGCTGATCGCTACAGCAACCGCAAGAGCGACCATGGCAATAAACGACGATAGACCGATAAACGCCGTGACGCGCTCTGCAGGTGCGTCTTCAGGTATGTGCATCGTGGTGTGTCCCCCTGTAGCCGCAGGCCACGAAGCGGCTGTCCATCACAAAGTAGCCACCGGGGCCCGGGCAGGCATCCGGGGAGCCCGGCCGCTGAGTGCGGGCGCGCACGCAGCGCTGCGCTGGATCGCACAACGGGTCCGGGCTGGCGGGCCGTCATTCCGAACGTCGTGAGGAATCCGGGGTGGGCGGTCACCAACGACAATCGCCCCCCTCCCAAGGTCCCTCACTCCGTTCGGGACGACGGGCGCGACTGCCGGCGCAACCCGAGACGACCAGGCGTTAGGGCCTGCGCCCGGCCTGTGGGACTGTGATACGGAACAAGCGTGCCGCGTTATCGGCCATGACAGCCGCCTCGACCGGAGGCGTAAGTCCTGCCGACCTGGCGGCCCTCAGCGCCCGCAACTGGGCGATCAGCGGGTAATCGCTGGCGAATATGACCCTGTCCGCACCAGCGGCCGCAACGGCGGCGACGTAGGCAGACGCCCGGTAAAGCAGCGGCTGGGCGGCGGAGTCGAAATACACGCGGCCGAGCTGTTCGGCTACCTCGGGCATCTGGACGTAGAACGGCAGCCCGCCTCCGAAGTGGGCAAAGATGAACGTGTTCTCGGCGTAGGCCTGTGCCAGCGCTAGAGCGCGTTCCGGGGTGAAGGACCCTTTGCCCGGGTACACGTGGCCGACGGGCTCGGAGGCGTGCACGAGGACCGGCAGGCCGTGGGCGCGTGCGGCGTCCATCACCGGGGCGAGCAACTGCAGCTCCCCGTGGTCTGCACGTGAAAACCCCTGGGTGTCCGGGTGGAGCTCTCCGACGCCGCGCGCCCCGGCCTCGGCGCAACGCCGCACCTCCAGCGCTGCCTCCTCGCCCCATAGAGGGTTCACGCTGCACAACGGGACGATGCGACCCGGAAAACGCCGCGCAGACTCGATGGCGTAGTCGTTCGCCAGGCGCGCCACGCCGGGGTCGGTCCATCCGTACCCGGCGGCGACGGACGCCGACACGCCCGCGCTGTCCATGCTGGCCACCAGGTCCTCGGCTGTCGCTGACTTGGCCCGGCCGTACCCGAACAGGGTGGCGAACGTGGAGTCGGTCCGCAGGAAGCGGTCTTTTTCCGTGCGGAATACCGCGGGCAGGATGTGGGTGTGGGCGTCAATGATCATCGAGCGCCTCGGATATACTCGGGGTGGTGCTTTTGACCGATGCCGCGCCCGTCGTTGAGTTTCTCGGGCGAGGCGACAGGCAAGTGGGTAACCGGAGGCTGATCAAACGGGTACGGGCAGGCCAATTTCATAACATCCGGTTCCGGGATTTCGTGAGGCTGGTGGAAGCCTACGGCTTCACGCTGGCGCGTACACAGGGGAGCCACAGCCTTTACCGACACCCGAGAATCGCGGACAACCTGAACTTGCAGCCGGACCACGGGTACGCCAAGCCCTACCAGGTGAAGCAGTTCCTCGCACTGATCAGTCAGCACGGACTCGAGGCAAACGATGTATAAGCACCGCTACCACATTAACGTTTTCTATAGCGAAGACGACGAGTGCTACATCGCTGACGTGCCAGACCTCAAATACATCTCGGCGTTTGGCCCGACGCCGGAAAAGGCCGTACGAGAGCTTCAGGTCGCGATCGAAAACGCCGTCGAGGCCAACCGCGAGGAGGGACGCCCGATACCGGGACCCCGATATATGCCCGCCATGTACAAGGACCTGTTGGCACGGCCCAGCACCCGGCCTGCGTCAAAGAAGCGCCTGTCCAGCCCAGCCAAGTCCAAACCCAAGCGCGCCGCCGCGGCATGACCACGATCAAGGAGCGCGACCCCTCACGCGTCCTCACCGCGCCGGACGTGCCGCACGCGCAGCCGAAGCTGGGGCGCGTGGCAGTGCTGTTCACGAAGCCGGAGAGCGTCATCGAGGACTACGCGCGCCTCATGGACCTCGCGGACTATCGCTCCGCACTCACGCCGGGCCGCAAGACGTTCCTCAAGGTCAACATCTCGTGGCAGCACTACTACCCGGCATGCTCCACCGCGCCCTGGCAGCTTGACGGCGTAATCACCAAGCTGAACAAGGACGGCTGGCCGGACCTTGTGGCCGCGCACAACGGCACGGTGGTCGTGGACCCCTACGAGGGCCGGGCGAAGAACAAGCAGGGGGCCGTCGAAGACAAGCACGGCGTCGCACACACGGTGCTGGACATGCCGCCGGTGCGCTGGGTCCGCTACCAGCCCAGAGCCAAGATGATCGCCCTCGATGAGATCTACGACGGCGAGATCTACATCCCCGAGGTGTTCCCGGGCACCAACATCATCCAGCTCCCGACGGTCAAGACCCACGTCTTCACAACCATGACCGGCGCCATGAAGAACGCTTTCGGGGGCCTGCTGCACCGCTACCGGCACTGGACGCATGCCAAGATCCACGAGACCCTCGTGGACCTGCTCCAGATCCAGAAGGAGATACACACCGGCCTGTTCGCGGTCATGGACGGCACGTTCGCAGGCGACGGCCCCGGTCCGCGCGCCATGCGCATCCACCAGAAAGACGTGATCCTGGCCAGCGCAGACCAGGTGGCGATCGACGCGGTCGCTGCAAGGATGATGGGCTTCGACCCCATGACCATCCCCATGATCCGCATCGCCCACGAGATGGGCCTGGGCGTCGGCAACCCGTCCGAGATCGAGTACGTGGGCGATGACGTGAAGGGCCTGAACTGGGGCTTCTCATACAACGAGAGCACGTTTGCATCGCGCGGGCAGAAGCTCATCTACCACGGGCCGCTGAAGCCTCTGGAGAACATGCTGCTGCGTTCGTGGGTGGCGCCGTGGTCTTACTTCGCCTCGAACGTTTACCACAACGAGTACTGGCTGAGGTTCGTCGGGCGCCAGCGCGTGCGTGAGGCGATGAAGACGCCCTGGGGCCAGCTGTTCTTGAAGTATTAGGGGCGATGTCTTGACCTGGACGCAAGAGGGCCACTCGTTCGAGTGGCCCTCTTCGTCAGCACGCCAAGCTGCGCCGAACGCACATCCAGAAAATAGGTGTGGCAAGAGGGTTCTCACCCTCTCCCTACCCCTGGTCGGGCGTCCGCAATTTGCAGACCGCTGACGGTGGGTCCCGGGGCTCCCCGCGGCACCTGGAGCTCAAGCTCCCAGGTCCCGTCCGCCTGGACGATGACCTTGGCGCCCATGGCCTCCAGGACAAACCGGCGGTCCTCGGCCGTTGC
>CAYWBD010000371.1:0-2011 GCA_964456315.1 uncultured Thermoflexus sp. | reverse complement strand
CGTGACCTGGAGCACCTAATTGTCGATTCGCCCTAGCCTGCCCTGAGCTTGCCGAAGGGTCGATGGGCCCCGTCCGGCCAGCCGGCCGCCAACTCCAATGCGCCTGTTCGAATCACAAACTGGTAAAGAGGCCCGCTACGCCCGTGCTGCCCGTGCGCCGGTGCTCGCGACTATTCCCGTGCGGCCCAACGGCGCGGTCTCGGACCACCCCGGCGAGGCCTTCCTGGAGGGCGTCCGGTTCCTGAGGGCCGCCCTCCAGATGCTGTCTGGAGCATCGGCACGCCGGTTGGCAGTTGCGCCGACGGGCGCCGACGGCGCTGGGCAGTTGCTTTCCCGATACCTGGCCCGGTCGTTCGGTGAAGCCGGGAAGAAAGTCGCCCACGTCAACATCGGTCCGCAGACACCGGCTGACACCCCGCTGCCACCGCCGGACCTGGTAAAGGTGGTCGCCCTGGGTGAACGCCTTGACGGCGGAAACACCTCGGACACCAGGCAGGCGCCTGGCCTGGCAGGCACGGACTGGGACTACGTCATCGTCTGGACAGGCTCTGCTGGCGCGGCGGCGGTTCCACAGGGCTACGCGGCTTTGGTCCTGGCTGACTCCGCGGTTGACTCTCGGAGAGCGGTCGCCGCGGCGACAGACCAGCTGCGCCGTGCGGGCGTCGAGGTCCTCGGCATCGCATTGTGCGACCGGAGGGGGTAGGTCCGAAGCACCCGTCGCCGGCAATTGCGCATCCAATCCGTCAAGACGGGTTGGCGCAAAGCCGGCGCGGTCGACACCGTGGCCCGCCCTCCGTACCCTAGACCACAGCCGTCCTAAACTGCACTGAGGTACCGCAACGCATTGAAAACCCACGACCTTGTCATTGCCGGCCGGGGCGCCGCAGCCTATGCCGCCGGCCTGTACGCCGGGCGCTACCAGCTCGACACCGTGCTGGCCGGGGCGTCGTTCGGCGGTGAGACCGCCATCGGCGGCCAGATCGAAAACTACCCCGGCCAGCCCGAGATAGACGGCTTCGAACTCATGCTCAAGTTCAGAGAGCAGGTCGAAAAACTCGGCGTGCCGGCGATCGATAGCGACCTTGTCCACGTCCGCAAGGACGGCGATGCGTACCTGTGCGAGCTCACCGATGGCCAGGCTCTGCGCACGCTGTCCGTCATCCTCGCCATCGGACGGGAGCGGCGCAAGCTCGGACTTCCCCACGAGGAGGCCTGGACCGGCAAGGGCGTCTCCTACTGCTCAACTTGCGACGCGCCCCTTTACCGGGGCAAGGACGCCGCGGCAGTCGTTGGCGGCGGCAACGCCGCGGTCGAGGGCGCCATCCTCATCGCCAAGTACGCGAAGACGGTCTACCTCATCTACCGGCGCGAGAAGTTCACCCGGCCGGAGCCGGTGCTCCTGCGCATCCTTGAGAAGGCGGCTAACATCGAGGTTCTGTATAGCACCGAGGTGAAGGAGCTGATCGGGACCGACGACGCGGGCCTGACCGGCGTGCGCATCAGCCGCCCTCACAAGGGGCAGGATGTTCTCACGCTCGACGGCCTGTTCGTCGAGGCCGGCGCGGACCCCCGCACAGAAGTTGCAAAGGCTCTGGGCGTGGAGCTCAACACACAGACCGGCGAGGTGCACGTCGACCGCTTGATGCGGACCAACATCGCTGGTGTGTATGCCGCCGGTGACCTCACCGACGGCTCCGGCGCCCTCAAGCAGACCGTCACCGCGGCTTCCCAGGGCGCGGTCGCCGCGCTGTCCGCATACCAGTACGTCTCAGAACACAAGGTGAGGGCTGAAGGCCAGCCCGCGCTGGTGGAGGCGTGATGACCACGGTGAGGGCGTGATGGACGTCCCCTCTCCCATCCGTGCTGATCGGGGCGTGATGGACGTCCCCTCTCCCATCCGAGCTGGTCGCGGCGCGGTGGACGTCCCCTCTCCCGCCCGGAGAGGGTCTAGGGTGAGGGGCACTGTTGGAGGCGTGATGGACGTCCCCTCTCCCGCCGGGAGAGGGTCAGG
>CAYWBD010000370.1:0-5947 GCA_964456315.1 uncultured Thermoflexus sp. | reverse complement strand
CCACGGGCTGGTCGGCCAACGCCTGAACGTCCACGCCCACCGGCACAGCGCCAGCGTGAGCGATTGCCAGCGCCGCCCTGGTAATGACGGACAGGCGCGCCACACCGGGCCAGCAGGACAGGCATGGCGGACGGCCAGCCCGCACACCCGAGGCGAACGTGCCCTCAATCACCGGAGCACGGCCCCACGCGCAGCGGGGAGTGTGGAACGCCCAGCCCGGCTCAGCGCGCCAGACTGCCGCCTCCGCTGCCAGGGTCCACCCGTCCAGGTTGACCACCCTGCGCCTCATTGCGGCCCGCCTTCCGCGCCAGTGGACTCAGGGGCAGTCCGTAGGCCGTCTCGTGCGTCTGCGGGCACGCTGGGGCCATCAGCGGGCATGTCAGGGGTATCAGCGAGGGTAGGGAGCGAGGCCGGAGTAACAGCCCCGCCCCCGAGGGTAGGCAGGTTGTGGACGTTGGCCTGGCCGTCTGCGCTCAGCCGGGCCTGCGCGATGGCGCTCGCCAAGTCCATGTGCCGCCCGGTTGCGACACTGACGCCGAGGGAAGCTCGCGCGGCCGGTGTCAATCCCAACTCTTTCGCGTAGGCTAATTCAAGCACAGCGAGCCGTGCGTACTCGCCCAGCAGGCGGCGGCCCACGGTGTCCCCGTCAGGTGTGAGCCGGTACGGACCATCACGCTCCAGGGCGGCGAACGCGGCGGCTTTGAGCTTCACCACCTCGGCCCAGCTCTGGACGGTTGACCGGTCGGTAGCGGTGAGCCACGGGGCGATGCCGTACAGGTTCCGCACGAGCCGGAACACCGCCCGCGACCTGAGCTTAAGTACGACTTTGTTCCGGCTGTTCAGCCCATGTACGAGCGCGTTGCTGTTGCCGGGACGCGCCTTGCTCGCTGGCGTCTGGAACTGGACAAGCTCGGCGCCGGAATAGACCTGGACAGGGTTGGGGTTGCCGCGACTACCTGCCATCAGGCTGCCCTCGCAATCTCACCGACAGATTCAGGGTGTGTGGGTTTCGAGTTCAGGCCGGGCCGTTTGGCAACCGTGGTGGCAACTTTCACCCTGGATTCGGGCATTCCGTAGGATAGTTGCGGGTGCAAGTATCGGCGCGTGGACAGGCCAGTTGGAATCACCCCTGGCCGTGACCTTTGCAGCCTCGCGCGCGTGTTAATAGCCATTGCAAGGGTGCAAAGGTCGTCCTTTGAACCATGCAGCCGGGTAAGGAGCCACCCGGCGGTTTCAACCGCGGTGGATACCCCAGAAACCGATGTTTGCAACGTTGCAATTACATATAGGGGTGCAAAGGTCGGTTGCAAAGGTCAGGCCCCTTCCATTTTGGGTTGTTGGGCGAGGGCTTCGGGGTCGTCTGCGAGGGCGTACCAGGCTTCGCGGCCGGGGCGGTCCAGGCGGGTGATGGCGGTGTCGTCCAGGAGGTCTCGGAGGGCGGAGTCCACGGTGCGGGTGGACGTGCTGGTCTCGGCGGCGACGGTCGTGACGATGTGCTTGCGTTTCTGCGGGCCGGTTTCGAGCAGGTCGAGGATGGCCGACTGTGCTCGTTCTGCTTGTTCTGCGGCCCCGGAGTCGCTGTCGCCTGCGTAGACGGGCACCTGGTCGGGGGCGACGGGCAAGAGCTTGAATGTAAAGGGGGCGTGGCGCGGGCCCCACTTGTGGCGGACCTGTTCAACCTTTGTGGTGTCGCCGGAGAGCTGGACCACGATCAGGCTGTCGGACTTGGCCACCTTGACGCTTGAGCCGCGTACTTCGTCGAGCGGCGAGGTCTTCAGCAGGCCAGCCTTGCGCCGGTGGTCTACAAGGACCTGGGTGCATCCTGTCCAGTGAGCGGCTTCCACAAGGCGCGTGTAGACCTGGCGGACGCCGGTGGCTTCGTTCTCGTCGGCCGCGCCCATGATGTCGCCCACCGGGTCAATCGCCAGCAGGGTCAGTTGATGCTTCGTGATCAGTTCGATCAGGGCGTCGCGGCCAGCGTCTGAGTCGAGCCGGTCGGTGAAGTCCTCCCCGGTGAACCGTGAGAACGGGATGTCACTGACGTTGCGGTGCGCCGCCTGCGCCTTGACGCGCAAGGTAAACCCGTCCTTCGGCATCTCCATGTCCAGGTAGGCGCTGCGCCCCTGACCGACATCGAAGTGCCCGAGCCACTTCTGTCCGGCGGCATGGGCGATCAGCAGGTCCATCACGCAGTTGCTTTTGCCCTGGTCTGGGCGTCCCGCCACAGTCGTGATGCCACCCACCGGGAACAGGCCATCGGCCAGCGACGGGTGCTCGTGAATGTCTGCCGCCACCATCTCTGCGAACGTGGTCGGCTTGAACTCCCGCGCGCCGGTGTCAGGCGTTGAGAGCTTCTCGAACACCGCCAGCAGCGTGTCCTCATACATGACAGGGTTGGCCCCGTTGCGCGCCGCGGCCTGCTGCGCGAGGCGCACGCGTTCTGCGTTCTTCGAGAGGTCGATTCGGTCGCTCGCCAGCAGCCCCTTACCGGCTGTCACCCGGACAAGGCCCTCCAGGGCGTTCCAGGCCGTGCGGCGCAGGCCGGTGATCTCGACAGTCAGGCCGTCCTCGAAGATGAACTTGTCGGACCGCTCGTTATGGATGTGCTCGGGGGCGTTCATCGTGTCCACCACAGCACAATTGGGCGGCGCGGGGCAGAGGGCCCTGCATATAGGGGCCGCGCCGGGACGTAACGGCCGACGCTCGACGCAATACCCGCCACCTCACCATCGGTCAGCGGCGGCTGGCAGCGGCCGCGGTTGACTTCCAGCAGCAGGCCTCCGATTTCGCGCGGGGTGAAGCCCTGCCGCCGGAGCCGCCCGGCGAGACTGGCGAGGACCCCGTTACGACTGCCCTCTGAGATCGGGCTGTCGGGCGAGGCCGCAGCTTCGGGGTGAGACACTGTCGGGCTGGCAAGGAACCTGGCCCAGCCGGGCGGCAAGGCCGCAACGCTGGCCGTTGAGAGCCACGAGTAGCCCCCGCGTACATGGCCGCTGGGCGGCAGCAGCACGTACCCGCCATCCCCACGGACATCGAGACCGGGCAGGTCAGCACGGACGGGTTGCTTGTTGGGGATGCGTACATGCGGGCCAGGGTGGGCCATGAAGATGTGCCGACCACCCCCGCCAGTCTTGCTCGTGCGCGTCGCGGGCAACGCCCCGAACTCGGCCTCGGCGCGCCCGAGTGATTCGTCGCCTCGGTGCCTTGGGTCGATGTCGAGGGCGATACATCCACTCGCCGTGCCCGTGGGGGCCGCTACATTTGCCAGGGGCCAGCGTTGCCACCACCCTCGGACCGTCGCGGGGTCCAGTGTGGCGTCCTTGAAACCGTGTTCGGTCAGAGGGTGTTTCGCGGGCCGCTCACATGCGGCACCCTTCGGACACGCGCAGCGCCCGTCAAGCGCCCACCACACCGGAAAAACAGGGATGCCACCTAACGCAAAAGCGAGGGCGGCGAAATGGCAGGTCTCATCAGCAGGGCCCGCGGCCCGGCGCGGCACGGAGACTTCAGCTGGGGCAGTGGGTGGGCTTGCAGCCCCCGACCGCGCGGCTTGCCGGAGCCGAAGCACGTACTCGGGCACCGCCGCGTCAGCCACGCGGTCGTAAATCCACAAGTTCGGCCTGGCAAGGTCGCGCACTGGTACAGGAGCCGGGGCCGTGATCGTTGGGGTCAAGTGAGATCGTGTTGGGCGAACTGGCCGCCATGCCGCGAACGTCAGTTCGCAGTCTTAGGAGCCTCAACCGATTCGCCGATCAGCCGTTCGACCGCAGCCCGCGCCACGACGAGCTTGCCGCCGATCTTCACAGACGGGATGCCCCCATCCGCCAGCCGTTCGTAAATCCACGCCCTTGAACCGAGCCGGTACGGTGACGCCTGATCCCAGAGCGCCCGCACCGGCAAAACGAGAGGCTTATCCACATTTCCCTCCAACGGGTCCAGGTAGTTGAAATCGTCCGCTTGTGTGCTACCCTAACACCCGGTATTCACGTCATGTCAAACGTTTTTACCGTGACATTCACCGTGAGTTTCCGGGGGTTGAGTTGCAAACTCTGGGTTTCGAACGGTGGGGTTGGCCCGCGTACGACAGCTACGAGTTGGCCGGGGACGAGATCAAGGCCACGGGGACCCGCGCCAGGTGGTACTACCCTCTGGACTTCCCTGAACTGCCGGAGGCGCTTGCCCGCGTGGCCCGCGCCGATGAGGGCGAGGCCGCGCAGAGCGCGCTGAAGTTCGTGCGCCGGTACGGACTGCTTGGCTGGGCGGAGATAACCAGCCCGGCCAGGTATCCCGTGCTAGACGAGCCGGTCGCGCATGTCCTTGCCCACGCCCGCACGGTCAACGAC
This sequence comes from uncultured Thermoflexus sp., assembly GCA_964456315.1. Classification (GTDB taxonomy): domain Bacteria; phylum Chloroflexota; class Dehalococcoidia; order Lucifugimonadales; family Lucifugimonadaceae; genus SHXW01. The sequence continues at coordinate 1,604 of CAYWBD010000370.1, read as the reverse complement.
TGCCTCAGTCTTTACAAGGCGATCAGTGACTGCGACCGGAGGTCTCTCGACACCTTGCTCAGGGCCATGCTGAAGCAATCAAGCGGGTCGTCGGTCTTCAACTGGACGTACCGCGTCGGGGCGCGCGACTTCAAATCGCCTTTCGTTGCCCCCGGCAGCACACCCGAACTGACCGCGGCGTGGATGGTCCGCGAGGCGATCAGCCGGAACCTCGGGGCGGCCCCCATGCTGAGCGTCGGCGGACGGGCACCAACGCCAAAGTTCAGGCTGGAGTTCCGATTCGGTTGTTTGGCTGACGCGATCTATTACTCGCTCGCCCACAAGATCACGTCAGGCGTGCTGATCCTCAACTGCGCCGGGTGTGGCGCTTTGTACGAACGGCAAGATGGGCGGCAGACGTACTGCTCGCCCGCGTGCTCGGACAGGACCAGGCAGCGGCGCAAGAGAACACCGCTCAAGGGGGGCCGGAAATGACAACCTCACCCTTATGGAATAACGGTGCGATGTCCGGCGGCCTGCGCCAGCGCAGCGCGGGGAGCTGGCAGGTCGCGGTGCCGTTGGGCGGCGGGCGCAAGCAGTTCACGACCATCAAGGCCACGAACATCACCGCGGCACGACGGGAGCGTCGTAGGCTCCTTTCCGCCGCAGACGACGGTGTGGCGCCCGGCCCGGCAAAAGCGACCGTCGGCAAATGGCTGGCGACGTTCATTGAAACTGTCCAGGTCAGGCCGCGCACGCGCAATTCCTACCGCTCGGTAATCATCCATCACTTGACACCGGCGCTCGGGCATATCCCGATCTCCAAACTGACCGGGGCGGACATCACTGCCGCGCTCCGTAAGATGGCCGACGGGGCACGGAAAGACGACAGGCCCGGCAAGTTATCGGCAACGACGGTGGCGGGCACCTACCGCGTGCTCAGGCGCGCCCTGAACATGGCGGTGCGCCAGAACCTCCTCAGGTCAAACCCCTGCCGGGCTGTCGAGCCCCCGCGGTTCACGCGCCCGGAAATCAGGTTCCTGGACGCCGACCAGGACCAGCGGCTCCAGGACGCGGCGTCCAGGACGCGCATCGGCCCGCTTGTGACGTTGTTGTCGCATACCGGAATGAGGCGCAGTGAGGCACTCGGGCTGAGGTGGGCGGACTTCGACCCTGTGCTGGGCACGGTGACGGTCCTGCGCGGCCTGCATGCCCGCAAGGGCGGCGGCACCGACATCTTGCCGCCCAAGTCCCGCGCCAGTAGCCGGGTGATACCGCTCACGCCCACGGCGATCAAGGTGCTGACCGCCTACAGGTTGCACATGGAGGCGGTAGCGCAGGCGCTCGGCGGGAAGCTCGCGGACGAATGGCCCATGTTCGCCAGCGCGGCGGACCCTACCAGGCCCATACACCCGGACACCGCGAGCCATGATTTCGCCGAGGTCGCGGCGGCGGCCGGGCTGGGGAAGATCGGCCTCCACACATTGCGCCACAGTCACGCCTCCGCCCTGCTGCGCGCCAACGTCCACCCTAAGGTCGTCTCGGACAGGCTCGGCCACGCGAGCATCGCCATCACGATTGACCTCTATTCCCACACCGGACTCGACCTCGGGCAGCGGGCCGCG
>CAYWBD010000369.1:0-4634 GCA_964456315.1 uncultured Thermoflexus sp. | reverse complement strand
CGCCAAGGTGGTCCTGGTCGGCGTGGGTAAGCAGCACCAGGTCGAGCGACCGGTCCCAGAACGGCAACCTGCTCTCGACCGAGTCCACCGCGCCGCCCGTGGCCCGCCCGCCGTCAATGAGCGCCTGGGTCCGGTTCGGGGTCTCGATGAGTATGGCGTCGCCGACGTCCGTCTCGAAAAAGGTCACTCGTAGCAGGCCGTCGGTGCGACCGGCGAACGCCCCCGCCCACAACAGGGCTGCCACGAAGAACGCGCTTGTGATCAGCCAGCCGCGTGGCCGCCACACAGGGCGCGGCGCCTGTGCCGACGACGCGGCCGCAGCCCGTGCGCCCAGAGCCCGAAACATGGCGCGTAGCGTCTGACGGGTGTGCCAGACACCCAACGCCGCGTATGCCGCCAGCGTCACCGCCCAGGCCCAGCCCGGCGGCTCGACAGCCCCCGGAGGGAGCCAGGCGAAGAACCGCGACACCTGGACCGTGTACTCGGCGCTCAACCATGCCGGCGCGCCGGCGACCTGCGCCGCGACGGGCCAGGCCAGGCCCAAGAACCCTGCAACGGCCGCAGACACGATGAGAACAGCAGACGCCGGCACGACCAGGAGCGTTGCGACGATGCCCCACACGGGCAAAGTGCCAAAGTGAAACAAAAACAATGGCGCGGTCGCGACGGTCGCGGCCACGGTAACCGACGCGGCTTGGACCGCACGCCCGGCCGGCCAGGCTATCGAGCCCGGCCCAGCCCCGGCCTTGCCCATCCCCGACCCGAACACAGACACCACCGCTCTGCCACCTTTATTGGTGAGCCCCGGCTCTAGCGCGGCGATGCCTGCCACCGCCGCAAAGCTGAGCTGGAACGAGATCGTCGTCAGGACCTCGGGTGAAACGGCGACCATGACCGCCGCAGCAAGCCCAATGCCTGGCACCGAGCTGCTCTGCCTGCCGAGCGCACGGGCCGCAAGATACACGCTGAACATGACCGCGGCGCGCGTTACCGATGGCGAAAACCCGGCGAGCCCCGAGTAGCCCCACGTAGCTACGAGCGCGGCGAGCAAATAGAGCTGCCGCTGCCTGCCTATCAGCGCCGCCGCCAGCCCCATAGCCAGTGCGCCGATCAGCGTCACCTGCATCCCGGAGATCGCCAGGATGTGCGCAGTGCCCGATTCCCGGAATTGCTGCGCCGTCTCTGCTGACAGGCCGCGCCGGTCTCCCACGACAAGCGCCGCCGCAAGCCCGCCGGCGTCGCCTGGCACGGCGCGGGTAATCGAAGCGAACAGCCGTTGCCTCAGCCCGGCGGTGTAACGCCGGACGGCGTTCCCCTCATCGGCGGCGATGAGAAACACCTGACGGGCGGTCAAAGACCCGGCCAGCAGACCGTCAGGAGTTGGCAAGGGCCTGAACGAGCCGACCACCCTGTAACGATCGCCATACCGGAACCCGTCCACGGTGCGCTCGGCTGAGATAGGCGCGGTGAGCCGTCGGGCGTAGACATCGGCCTCGAAGTGCGCTTTCGACGGGTCGCCGTTCAGGTCGATGAGGTTCACGCGCAGTCTCAAGCGGGCGCCGTCGGTCGATGGGGCCGGGTCTTCGAGCAGAGCGCCTTCCAGGACGACTTCACCCTCCCCGGCCGGCGTACCGTAGGGAAGAAGTGCGTCGTGCTCGTTGAGTGCACCGCCGCCACACCAGGCGCCGGCTACAAATAACGCGGCGAGCGGCACGATCAGCCGTGCTCGCCGCACAAGCAGGCCGGCGCAGGCCAAGAGGGCAATTGCCGCCGCTGACAGGAGCCAGAACGCGAGCGCGGGCGCGGCGCGGCCCGGCGCGAAGTCAACCCCCAAAGCCGCGGCAACCCCGAACACGAAGGCGATTGCCCAGGCCCCGAGTATCACTGCTGGACTACAAACGGCCGGATAGCGTCGACCGTCTTCGGTCCGATCCCGTCCACGGCCAGCAACTCCGTCAGGCTCTGGAACGGCCCGTTCTTGAGCCTGTAAGCCATGATCGCCTGCGCCAGCGTGGGTCCTATTTCCGGCAGACCATCAAGCTCCGCGGCCGACGCCGTGTTGAGGTCGGTCAGGCCGCCAGCAGTGTCCGCGGGCGCGCCAGCAATACCGACTGGGTCGGACGCGGGGACACCGGCTTGTCCGGCGACGATGACGCGCTCGCCATCACGGAGCCGGACGGCGAGGTTCAACGCCGCCACGTCAGCGCCCTGGGCAGGCCCTCCGGCGGCGTCCAGAGCGTCCTGGACCCTTGAGCCGGCGGGCAACTCGAATACGCCAGGCTGCGCAACGGCGCCGCTGACCTGCACGACCACCGGCGCGGGCGTGGGGACGACAATCTCGACGCGCCGTGGAGACGGCTTCGTAACAAGCCAGGTCGCTCCGCCCGCGACCGCCAGTGCCAGGCCCACAGCCAAGAGCGCATACGGGCCGTAGACGCGCAGGAACTCCCGACGGCTGGGCAGCGGCGGGGGCGCCGGCGCGCCCGGCGGCGGCACGGGCTCCTCGATCATCCAGTTGCCGCGCTGAGGCTTCATCCTGACGTCCCAACCTCTGGACCGTGTGGCCTCGGAGCCGAACGGGTCGACCGCAGGGCGGACAGCATCTTATGTGATCTGGCGCTGGCCGGAGCAGGGCCGCCGATTGGCCCGTCTATCGCTCGACCGGCCTCCGCAAAACGCGTACGCTTGCGCCGCTCCGGCAAACGGCCGGGCCAAGTGGAGGCAAGCGCATGCCCTCGAAAAAAGCAGCCGGCACGAGGATCACAGACGTCTCGGTGCGGTCCTTCCGCTACAAAACAAAGACAGTGCGAGACTCCGACGGCCACACTCACCCAGGGCCGGAGCACGACGCCCGCCAGGCGCTGCTCACGGTTGCCGCGTCAGACGGCTCTGAGGGCCACTGCTTCGGGTCGCCGGAGTCGCTCCGGCCGCACCTCATCAACGAGTTCGTCAAGAAGGTGCTGCTCGGCCAGGACCCGTTAATGGTCGAAAAACTCTGGCAAGGACTTGCTCACTGGCAGCGCGGCAGCGGGGGGATGCTCACCGACCGCACGCTGGCCGTTGTGGAGCTTGCGCTCTGGGACCTCATGGGACGCAAGTTGGGCACGCCAGTGTGGAAGCTGCTTGGAGGCTACCGGGACAAGGTGCCGGCGTACGGCAGCACGATGTGCGGTGACGAGGTCAATGGCGGCCTTGCCACACCAGAGGATTACGCCCGGTACGCCGAATGGCTCGTCAAGCGCGGCTACCCGGCGGTCAAGCTGCACACCTGGATGCCGCCGGTGTCGTTTGCCCCAAGCGTCAGCATGGACATCAAGGCCTGCGCTGCGGTGCGGGAGGCGGTAGGGCCAGACATCCACCTCATGCTGGACGCCAGCCACTGGTACTCACGCACGGAGGCCTACGAGCTGGGGCTTGGCATCCAGAAACTCGGTTACTACTGGTACGAGGAGCCCATGGACGAGCACTCGATGTCGTCATACAAGTGGCTCGCTGACAGCCTGGACATCCCGGTGCTTGGGCCGGAGTCCGCCGAAGGGAAGTTCCACACCCGGGCAGAATGGGCGACGCACGGGGCCTGCGACATCCTGCGGACCGGCGTGATGGACGTCGGCGGCATCGGGCCCAGCATGAAGGTCATGCACCTGGCGGAGTCATTGAACATGGACTGCGAGGTCCACAGTCCGGGCGCGGGCAACCTGGCGGTGCTCGGCGCCACGCACAACGGGCGATGGTACGAGCGCGGCCTGCTCCACCCGTTCCTGGACTACGATGAGCCGCCGCAGTACCTGAACAGCATCATCGACCCGATGGACAAAGAGGGCAACATCCCGATGCCGACCGGGCCCGGCCTGGGAGAAGACATCAACTTCGCCTACATCAACGACAACCTAATGAAGTGACGGCCGAACGGAATCCAAGGGGGTGGCGCGGCGGTAGACACAGCCGATGTTTGGCGCAGAGCAAATTGACTTTTTGACGGGGCGTATCTCACAGGATACGCTATTAGTTGGTCGAAGTCCGCCAAACACAGGCCTTTGCACGCTGGTTTGATGAACTGCGGGACCGCCAGGCCAAGGCCAGGGTCCTCGTCCGGGTCCGACGCCTGTCGCTGGGCAACCCCGGTGACGTCCGGCCAGTCGGCGAAGGAGTGTCGGAGATGCGGATCGACTGGGGGCCCGGGTATCGGATCTATTTTGTCCAGCGGGGTGGCGCCACGGTCATTCTCCTGGCCGGGGGTGACAAAAGTAGCCAGGCCAGTGACATCCGCACAGCCCTCGATCTCGCCCGTTCGCTTTGATCGGCACTGGGCAGAAAGCAAGAATGCCTAAGACCCGGACAACCCGCTGGGATGCAGGTGCTCACCTAAACACCGAGAAAGAGGCGGCTGCCTATCTGGAAGCGGCACTTGAAGATGGCAACCTGGCCGTCATCACCGCGGCGCTGGGCGATATCGCGCGTTCCAAAGGCATGGACCGCGTCGCCCGGAAGGCCGGGCTGGGTCGCGAGAGCCTTTACAAGGCGCTCTCTGCGGACGGCAACCCAGAATTCGCGACGGTGCTGCGCGTCGTCGAAGCGCTTGGACTGAAGCTACATGCTGTCCCGGCCAAATGAACCCACTGTCTGACCTCGGC
>CAYWBD010000368.1:0-4450 GCA_964456315.1 uncultured Thermoflexus sp. | reverse complement strand
GATGGCCGGGCTGGACCAGTAGTAAAGCACGAGCGACCGCTCCGGCGCGTGGTACTCCCGCAGCGTGTCGCCGAAGTAGTCGGTCAGCCGCCCCAGCAGCTGGCCCTTCTCCACGATGTCGCCCTCCTTCACCGCGCAGTGCCACACCCCGGACGTGTCCGCGTTTATCGCGTACCTGCGCCCGGACAGCAGCTTCTGCCTGGGCCTCGCAGGCGCGCCTGTCAGCATGCCCGCCGTCTGCAACGCAGCGAACGCGCCGTCGTACTGGATGTCGATGTGCTCCCTGGTGGGCAGCCCGTTCTTGCCGACCTCCGCCCAGATATTGGCGATGCCCAGGTCGGACATCATCGCCGCCAGCTTCGGCACCGAGTCGCGGTTGGCCCGCAGCTCGATGTAGTCGACCCGGTACCCAAGCGCCAGCGACTTCGACCGCTCATTGACCTCGGGCGAGCCGACCATCGGCACCGGCACCCAGGCGTGTAGCGCCTGTGCGAACTCCCCGGCGTGCATGTCGATGACGTAGTTGGCGCCCCTGATCGCCTGCCACAGCGTGTCCACCAGGCACTCCGTGTAGCTGCCCTGCGGGTTGCCGGGCACGTGGTAGTGCACCTCGCGGTCGTCCACTGCTGACAGCTGCATGTAGCGCATCATGAACGACTTCGTCGAGATGACGGGGACGACGATGAGGCGGCCGCTGAGGTCCTCGGGCTTCACGGTCTGGATGAGGCGCTGCGAGGCTAGGATGCCGGCGTACTCCCCGGCGTGCATCCCCGACATCACCGCGAACGTGGGGCCGTCCCTGCGCCCCGTGATGGTGGCGACCGGGATTACGACCTCGTTGCCCGTGTGGTACGTGGCTCGGGCGAACGTTTTTTCAACGCCACTGGGCACTGCTTACTCCTTCCGGGCCGGCTTCGAGCCGATGGCCTGGACTGACGCGACTGAACTGGACGTCTGCCGCGCCGGAGCACGGCGCGCCAGCAACAGGTTGCCGTACCGATCCACGTCGGCGGCCCAGCCGGGCAGGATGACGGTGGTCGAGTCGTGCTCCTCGACGATCGCCGGACCAGCGACCACCGCGCCGGCGGGCAGTTTGTAGCGGTCGTACACGGGAGTATTTGTCCAGGCGCTGCCGGCAACCCGCCGCTTTGTGGGCAATTTGCCTGGCAGGCTGGAGCCCGAAGCGGCCCCGGGCGCAAATAGCACGGGGCGAGACCCCTTCAATGCGCGCGCCGGGCTCTTGCCGCTGACGCTTAGCTCTTTCAACGCCGGCTTTGGGATGCGGCCGATCGCCGTGACCCTCAGGCTGACGATCTCAGTCGGCTCCCCGGCCACCTTGAAGCCATAGGCGCGCTCGTGGGCTTCGTGGAAGCGGGTGTTCAGGTCTGCGAGCCAGGCTGCGTCGGGGATCTGAGCTTTCACCTTCACCCTCGCCCTCTCCCGCTGGGAGAGGGGATTTGCGGCGCGCTGCGGGAGAGGGTCAGCCCCCGTCGCCGCCCCCGGTTGGGAGGTGGGACTGGCGCCCTGCGCTTTGGGACGGGCGGCGAACGGGATGTTGAGCTCAAAGCTCTGGCCGAAGTAGCGCATGTCTATAGACCGTTCGAAGCCCTGCGCGGCCTCCGCGACCCCGGCGTGCCCGAGCGCCGCCCTGCCCTGCGCTACGAGCCTGTCGAACGTCGCCGAGACCTCGGCGACATCGAGCTCGTCGGTGCGCCTGATCAGCGTCTGTGAGTAGTCGTATCGCAAGTCAGTCACGAGAAGTCCCAGCGCGCTGAACGTGCCGGGGCTCATCGGGATGAGCACCTTCTCGACGCCGGCCTCCTCAGCCAGGCGGTTGGCGTGCATCGGCCCGGCGCCTCCGAACGCCACCAGGACGTAGTCCCGCGGGTCGTAGCCGCGCTGGACTGAGACCAGCCGCAGCGCGTTGACCATCGCCGTGTTGGCGATCTCTGTGATGCCGTGCGCGGTAGCTTCAAGCGCCAGCTTCAGAGGCGCGGCGCAGCGGGCCCTGATCGCCTTGCTCGCCGCAGCAGCGTCCAGCTTCATCTCACCGCCCAGGAAATAGCCAGGCGCCAGTCTGCCCAACGCCAGGTTGGCGTCGGTGATCGTCGGCTCTATACCGCCCAGCCCGTAGCAGGCCGGGCCCGGGTCCGCGCCGGAGCTATGCGGACCGACCCTCAGCGCGCCGCCCGAATCGACCCATGCGATGGACCCGCCCCCTGCGCCGATCTCGACAAGGTCCACGACCGGCGTCCGGATGGGGTATCCCGCCGCGCCGCCGAAGGCGCCCGCGGTGCGCTGCGCCGCCGCGCCCACCGTGTAGTCCTTGGTCACCCGGGGCTGGCCGTCCTGGATGAGGGCGACTTTCGCGGTCGTGCCACCCATGTCGAACGAGAGCACATTGAGATAGCCGAGCGCGCGGCCCAGGTGCGCCGCGGACACCGCGCCGGCGGCCGGGCCTGACTCGACCATGAACACGGGCCGCTCTGCGGCGGCGCTGAATGTGAAAACGCCGCCGCTCGACTGCATGACCAGCAGCTCGGCGTCGACGCCCTCCGCCCTGAGCCGGGCCTCGATGCTGTTCAGGTAGCGGCCGACCGTGGGCCGGACCGAGGCGTTGATGACCGTCGTGCTGGCCCGGAAGTACTCACGGAACTCCGGCGCGACGTCCGCAGAAATCGAGAGCAGCACACCGGGCAGCTCTTTGGCGAGGATTTCGCCGACGCGCCGCTCGTGCGCCGGGTTGCGGTATGAGTGCAGCAGGCAGACGGACACCGCCTCGACGTTCTCGGCGCGTAGTTGGCGCGCCACGTCTCGCACAGCCTTTTCGTCGAGCTTTTTCACGACTGCGCCAGTCGCGTCGAGGCGCTCCGGCACGCCGAAGCACAGGTGGCGCGGCACAAGCGGCGGCGGCTTCTCGAACTGCAAGTCGTAGAGCGACGGCCTGATCTGCCGGGCGATCTCCAGCATGTCCCGGAAGCCGTCGGTCGTCACGAACCCAGTGCGGGCGATCTTGCCCTCGATGATGGCGTTGGTGGCGACGGTCGTGGCGTGGACGACAAAGCTCAGGTCGCCTGGCTTGATGCCTGCCTCCTTCACCATGCGGCGCACGAGGGCCAGGAAGGCCTGCGAAGGGTCGTGCGGCGTGGTGAGGATCTTCCCCGTGCGGACCTCGCCGGTCGCCTCGCTCACCAGCGTGGCGTCCGTAAACGTGCCGCCTATGTCTACGCCGATGCGATAGCGAGTGTCGTGTTGGGCACTTTCGCGCCTGGTCGTCACATGGACCTCGCTTTGCCGGCGGGGGCAGACCCGCGTCGGCGACTCCCAGCTCGCGGCCCGAAAGACGGCTGGCCGCGCAGCATTGCGGTGGCCGCCATGTCGATGACCGCGCTATCCTGTCCCAGCACCACCCCGTATGCCTCCCGCGCGCGCTCCACGCTCACCTTGCCGTCACGCACGTCCTTAAGAACGAGGGCCGGGTCCCGTTCCCAGGGCGGGCCGTAGCCGCCCCCGCCGGGAGTCTGGAAACTGATGGTATCGCCGGGCCGAAGCTGCACCACGCACTTGGATGTGAGCGCCCTGGGCTTGCCGGGGCCGTCCGGGTTCAGGATGTAGTGCGCCTTCTTGCCCGGCAGACCGCCGAACAGCCCCCACGGGCCCTCGTGGTCCCGGTCCGACAGTATCGTGAACGTCGCGGCGTCGTGCGGGAAGTGGTAGTCGCGGCGCAGGCCCAGCCCGCCGCGGTGGCGACCTGGGCCGTCGGAGTCGTTGATCATCTCCAGGCGGGTGATGCGCACCGGGTAGTTAATCTCCACCTCCTCGACAGGCGCGTTCTCGGTGTTCTGGCCGTGGCCCTGCACCGCGTCGGGGCCGTCCTTCGTCGCCCGGCCGCCGTACCCGCCGGCGATCGCCTCGTAGTTGCAGTTGTACTCGCCCGTGACGCGGTCCAGCACTCCGAACCCGGCCTGCGCCATCATCGCCTTGCAGCCCGCGGCGACGGCCTCCGGCATCCCCTGCGACAGCGCCTTGAAGAGCAGGTCGTTCACCCTGATCTGCGTCTCCCAACCGCCGACGACCGCGCCGGGGTGCACGGCGTGGACCACCGTGCCGCGCGGCGCGTTGACGTGCACGTAACGATAAAAGCCGTCATTGATCGGGAGGTCCTTGTCCATGAGGGCGCGCAGCGCGTAGGCGCAGGCCGAGAACGTCATGGCGTACGTGGAGTTGACCGGGGCGCGCCGTTGCGGGTCGCAGCCTGAAAGGTCGAAGCGCACACCTTTGTCGTTGATCTCCACCTTCACCTTGAGCTTGACAGGTTTGTCCGTAAAGCCGTCATAGTCAAGTTGGCCCTCAGCCTCAAACGTGCCGCGCGGGAGCCTGGCGATCTCTGCCCGCGTGCGGCGCGCCGTGTACTCCAGGAGGAGCTCGACGTACTTGTCGAACTCGTCCA
>CAYWBD010000367.1:0-18918 GCA_964456315.1 uncultured Thermoflexus sp. | reverse complement strand
GCACGACCGGGAGCGGGAAGTCCACTGTCGCGAAGGCCCTCGCCGCAGACTGGGGGCTCGTTCACCTGCAGACCGATGTCATCCGCAGGCGGCTGGCCGGACTGGGGCCGCTGGAGCGCAGCGGGGACGCGCTCCGGGAAGGGTTGTACTCGCCCGGGATGTCGCACCGCACCTACCGCGAGCTGGAGCGGCTTGCCGCGGAGGCGCTTGCGGCGGGCCGGTCCGTCGTCATGGACGGCACGTTCCTGAGGCGCGAGCACAGGGCGAGCGCAGCAGCAGTCGGCCGCAAGGCGGGCGTAGCGGTGGTGGTCGCCGAGTGCTCAGTGCGGCCGGAACTGCAGCTGGCACGCATCGAGGAGCGCTACGCCGCCGGCAGATCTGAGTCCGAAGGCCGACCGGACGTGTACCGCGCCCACGCCGCACAGTGGGAGCCGGTCCTCGACCGCGAGGCAGACGCGGTCGTGCGCGTTGACGCGTCAGACGGCGTCGAGGCCGTGCTGACGGCCGCGCTCGGCAGCTTTTGGCGTGCGGCGCTCTCGGTGAGTGTGTCTGGTCCGGGAACTCGCTAAGGCGTCAGAAACTTCAGGCAGACCGGCATCGGCACACTGGCCGTCTGACCGGCGGCGGTGAGCTTGCCGGTCCTGGCGTCGATCTTGAACGTGACGACCGTGTCCGAGTCCTGGTTCTCAGCGAGCAGCCAGTTGCCAGTCGGGTCGATGGCGAAGTTGCGCGGGGTCTTGCCTTTGGTCGGCTCGTTGCCCATGTACGTCAGCCTGCCGGTCTTATCGTCAACGGCGTACATGGCGAGCGAGTTGTGGCCGCGGTTTGACCCATACAGCCACTTGCCGGACGGGTGGACGTGGACGTCTGCGGTCGTGTTCGACCCGGCCCATCCAGACGGGAGCGTGCTCAGCGTGTGGATTTCAGTCAGCGACCCCTTTACGGCGTCGTACGTGAACGCGGTCACTGTGTTGCCAAGCTCGTTGATCACGTAGGCGTGCTTGCCGTTGGGGTGGAAGGCAAAGTGGCGCGGCCCTGCGCCGGGCGCGGTCTTGACGGCGCCGGCGTGCTTGACCTTCCCGGCCGCGGCGTCGAGCGCGTAGGTGATGACCTCATCGCGGCCGAGGTCGCAGATGATGACGAATTTGCTGTCCGGCGAAAGAGTCGCCGAGTGCGCATGCGCCTTGTCCTGCCGCTGCGGGTTGGCCTTCGTGCCGCCGGTGTGCTGGACGAAGTCTGACGCCTCGCCGAGAGACCCGTCGCCCTTTAGCGGCAGGACAGTGACCGCGCCGCCGCCGTAGTTGGCGACGACCACGCACCTGCCCGACTTGTCCACGACAAGGTGGCAAGGGCCGGCGCTCCTGGTCGACTGCGTGTTCAGCTTCGTGAGCGCGCCGGACTGGCGGTCGACCGAGTAGGCGGTCACACCGCCGCCGGGCGCGCTGCCCGCCTCGGCGATCTCGGCGACGGCGTACAGGTAGCGGCCGTTCGGGTGGATGGCCACGAACGACGGGTTGGTGATGCCCGTGGCCTTCGAGACGGGCGTGAGCGCGCCGGTGCCCGCGTCGAAGCGCTGGACGTAGATGCCCTCGCTCTTGCTCGGCGGGCGCGTGTAGGTGCCGATGAATACGTAGTAGGACTTTGGCTGGGTGGTCATTAGTGGTTACCCCTCACCCCAACCCTCTCCCGGCAGGAGAGGGTGGTCGCTGTCCGCTCGCCCCGAGCTTGTCGAGGGGCCCAGTCGTGCCCCCCAATCATGCCCGAGGAGAGGGGATGAACCGTAAGGCGCGCGAACACAGTGTCAGCACACCAACGCGCCGCTGCCTTTCAATTTCGTTCTAGCTTTCTGAACCTTTCCATCGCCGTCTCGGCGGAGTCGAAGTTGTCGCCCAGTGTTCTTGGCTTTTTCTGTTCGTCAGTGAAGGGCGTTTCAAGCCGCCACTTCTTTGAATTATTGTTGAACCATACCCAAGTGCGCATTCCCTTGTGCACTAACGTCCATCGAATGCCGCCATCCTCAAATGTATCTCCGACCCCAAATTCTGACATAGAAGCCTCCGCCATCGGACGTTTGCCCGACCCACAGCGCGAGGGCAGCCTACTTCCCGAGCACCACCTCGCGCCCGGTCTCCGAAGACTTCTCAGTGGCCTCCAGGACCTCCATCACGTTGCGGCCGTGCATCTGGGGGATTGGCGTGTCAGCGTCGCCCCGGGCGAGGGCGTCCACGAACGCCTGGAACTCATCGAGCAGGCTGTTGTTCGTCGGGACGGCGACTTCGCGCCAGTCGCCCTTCTCGGTGTCACCGAGCCAGACGCCGCTCTTCTGGGTCGGGCCCGAGCCGTAGGCGATACGCATGCGGACCATGCCCTTGGTCAGGAAGTAGTCTGCGCCGTACTCCGTCGCCCCGCGGTCCCAGGCCATGCGGGCCAGGGTGGCAGAGCGGCCAGACTTGAAACGCAGGAAGCACATCGCGGTGTCATCGCAGGGCAGCTCCGGGTGCGTCACCGCGCCGACCTGCGCGGACACTGTGCGCACAGGGTCGTCGCCCATGACCCAGAGCGTGCGGTCGATCTGGTGCGTGCCGTCCATGAGGCCCATGCCGCCGCCGAGCTTGCGGTCGAGCATCCACTTCGGCCTGCCGTAGGGCTGGTAGGGCTTGTGCCAGTAGTCGTACGTCATCACGAGGCTGCCCAGCTCGCCGGAGTCGATGACCTGCTTTGCTTTGGCGACCGCCGGGTAGTAGCGCTGGGTGTGCGCGGTCATCAGCTTGACGCCGGCCTTCTTGGCAGCGGCGAGCATCTCGTCGCAGTCCGCCAGCGTCACGGCCATGGGCTTTTCCAGGAAGACGTGCTTGCCGGCGCGGACAGAGTCGATGGCGGCCTGCTTGTGCAGCCAGTGCGGGAGGGTGCCGACCACGATGTCAACGTCCTTGCGCGCCAAGGCGTGCTTGTAGTCGGCGACGAACTCGACCCCCGGGTTTTTCATTTTGAGGGGCGCGACCTGCTCCTCACGTGGCTCGGCCACGGCGATGACGGCCGCGCCCTTCGTCTGTTTGACGACGTCTATGTAGCTGCCGCCGATGCGTCCCGTGCCCAGCACGGCGACTCCGAAGGTCTTGCCAGCGGCGGGCTTAGGCGTGCTTCCTGCCACGGTGTTGCATCTCCTTGGTGAACGGTGCTTTGGGCCAGGGCCGCCATCACGGGCACCCTGCGGGTAGTTGGGCCTGAAAGGTCACCCAGTCTCGGGCTGCGGAGCGGAGTCCGGCTGCGACATTGTAGACCGGCCCGGCACGACGGCGACGCGTGAATTGGGACGGCTGCGCTGCTCGCCCTGAGCCTGTCGAAGCGCCCCGGTGCCGGCCGTCCTTCTCCTTCTCCCTCACCCTCGCCCTCTCCCGCGGCGAGAGGGGACCGGGGTCACTGGCTCAGCAGGTTCAGGAGGGCGATGACGTCTGCGCTCTCAGCGGGCCGGCTCAGCATCCAGACCTGGCTCGAGACCTTAAACGGCTCCAGGACCGACCGGGCGTCCTTCGGGTCTACGATGAACACGACGCGCACGTCCTTGTGCTCGTCCCGGAGCGCGTTCACAAAAGGGACGATGTCGCCGCCGCCTGTGCCTACGCCCAGCAGGACCACGTCGGGCCGGGACGCGGCCGCCAGGGCGAGCGCGGCAGGGAAGTCGCCCGCGGTCGCCACAGCCGAGGCGCGCCTGGCGGCGACGGCAGCGATGCGCGCCCTTTCCGCAGGGTCTGCCTCAACGATCAGGACGCCGGGGTCGGCGCGCCTTGCCCTGGAAGCGAGGAACGCGGCCAGCGCAGCGCGGTCGAAGCGCCAGGCGCCGCCCACCTTGAACGCCGGGACCTTGTTGCGCTCCAGGAGCTTGTAGAGCGTGGACGGCGCGATGTTGAGGTAAGCCGCTGCTTCGCGGATGTTGGCCAGCGGCGCGTGCTCTTGCGGAGGAGCTCCGGCCGTTTTCTTGGGCGCGTCTGGCATGTGCGGGTGTCCTTACGTCATTTTCCTGAGCCTCCCCGCACAGCCGCCCTACCCAGGGCTCAGTTCAGGCTGCCGTCAACCATCACCAGGACGAACAGCGCGGCCAAGTATATGAGTGAGTAACGGTAGAGTGACCAGGCCCTCGCTTTGGTGCCATCACGCAGCAGCCTGACCGCGTAGTAGACCAGCCCGGCGCTCAGGACCGCGGCGCCTGTCCCGTAGATGACACCTAGCGTGGGTCCGGCGACCACGAACAGCACTGCGACCGCGGACAGCAACGTCGAGTAGAGCAGGATCTGGACGTGAGCGCTCCTGTCACCCTCGACAACAGGCAGCATCGGCACGCCGGCGCGTGCGTAGTCGTCCTTGATGACGAGCGCCAGCGCCCAGAAGTGGGGCGGCGTCCAGAAGAAGAGGATGGTGAAGAGGTACCAGGCCGGCAAGTCGAGCGTGCCCGCCGCGGCCGCCCACCCCACCAGCGGCGGTATTGCCCCGGCCGCGCCGCCGATGACGATGTTCTGGGGCGTCGTACGCTTGAGCCACATTGTGTACACGAAGAAGTAGACCGCTGTGCCGGACATCGCCAGCGACGCTGCGAGCAGGTTGGCCCCGGTCGCCAGCAGCGCGAACGCCAGCGCGTTCAGCGCCAGCCCGAAGTAGAGGGCGTTTCTCGGGGCCAGCCGACCGGACGCCACGGGCCGCCGCTTTGTGCGGCCCATGCGGCGGTCGAGGTCTACCTCGTACCAGTGGTTTAGCGCGCTCGCCCCGCCTGACGCCAGCGCGCCCCCGAAGAGCACCGTGGCAACCAGCGCCGGGCCCGGCATGCCGCCCCAGGCCAGCACCAGGCCGGTAAGCGCGGTCACCAGGAGCAGGGACATTACGCGCGGTTTGGTCAGCGCGACATAATCGCCGACGACGGCCATGAACCCGGCGGGTCGCGCCTCGGTGGCGAGTGTCATGCCGGCGGCGCCCCAGTCTCGCCCCGCTGCCGGGGGAGGGGCCGGTAGATCAGCAGCGCCACGACCACGGTGGCCAGCCAGAAGAGCGTGCCCGCGGTCAGGTGCAGCGCCCTTGCCCACTGGTCAAAGTCCGACCAGGGGTTGGCGGCGCCAATGAGCACCTGCGCCACGACCAGCCCCAGCGCGCCGAGTGCCGCCCAGCGCAGCATGCCTGGAGCGCCGGGCAGGCGGTAGGCACGGTGCGCCGCCCACAACGCAAGCGCTGCGCCGGCGACGGCCAGCAGCCGGTGGGCCAGGTGGAGCTGGGTGAGTGTGTTGTCCGGGACAAGCGGCCCGCCGCAAAGCGGCCATGACGGGCACACGGCGCCCGCGCCGCGCCAGACCGCGTATGACCCTGAGAGGAGCCCTGCGAGCACTGCAACCGCCGCGATCACGGCCAGCCGTGACGCGCCCTGCCGGTCCGGCGTGGCCGCCGGGCCCGGCTGGTAAGAGGCTGTCACCCAGGCGTACGCCGCGAGCAGGACGACGCCCTCAGCGAGGCCCAGGTGCAGCGTGCGGAGCGCGGGGTCGAGTTCGGTTAGCACCACGGTGCCGCCTATCCCGCCGACAATGCCGATCAGCACCAGCGCGGCAGTCGTCGCCCATGCGGCGGTGAGGTCACGGGGACGGTGCAGCCAGGCCCTCAGGGTCGCCGCTACAAGCGTCAGGCCGACGACGGTGCCGGTCAGGCGGTGGCTCCATTCAAGGGCGACATGGTAGTCCCGGAAGACCGGGACGATGCTGCCCTGGCACAGCGGCCAGTCCGGACAGCCAAGGCCGGACCCGGTCACGCGCACCACGCCTCCCATGGTGATCTGCAGCACTGCGCCCAGGGCGGAGGCGGCGAGCAGGAAGGCCAGCAGCCCGTCTTTTTGCAGCGCCCCGGCGGCCGGCAGCGGCCCGGTCAGGCCGTGCGGGCCTGCGCCGGTGATTTGTTGGGTCGACGTCATAGTGCTTGCTGGCTGGGGACGCCGGGACGGCGTGGCGGGGAGGGGTTGCGAAAATCGTCGCGGACCGACGCCCGATTCTAGAGATGCGCACGACCGGGGTCAATGTGCAGGCAGGCGGCCTGCGGTGCCGGACGGCAGCTGCCGAAGCCCGGGCGAGTACGGCTACAGACGCGCTCAGGAGAGGCGCTTTACCGCAATGAGCTCCGCCCTGACCAGGATGCGCCGGTCGTAGACACGTGGCGGCCAGCAGGTCACAAGCGTCACCTCGGCCAGGGCAGAAGGCGCGATCGCCAGGTCAGTCCAGTGCACCTGGCGGGTGCCGGTCACCCTGTACAAGTACTCGGCGTCAGCCGTGCCGATGACCACGTCCACGGGGTCCTCACGGATAAGGTCCGCGACCTCCGGGAGGCGGTTGAACACACTCCCCTCGCCCCGGATGAAGCTCTCTAGGTGGCCGAAGTACCAGCCCGCCCCGGGGCCCCCTGGCAGAGAAGTTTCCGGGATGAAGCCGACGGTGTTGACGGGCGTCTCGTACTGCCGCTGGTCGGCAAGGTTGAGGATCTTCAGCGGCGCGACGGCGGAGTTGAGCCCGATGGCGTCGATCCGGAGACGGGTGGCGGTGGCAGTGGCGGCGGGGGCCAGCGCAAGGTCACGGGCCGAGACGGGCTCGAATCCCTCGGGGACCGCCGGCCCGCCGAAAGGCGCCGACCCGGCCCACAGCGGCTCGTCCCAATACTTGGGGTTTATGCGGTCGCCGGGATAGGCGCCGGACGTGGCTGCCTGGGCCGCTGGGGCCGGGGCGGGAGGCAGCGCGTCTGAGCTGGCGACCTGGCCCAGCTGTTCAGCGAGATCGCCCGGGGGCAGACTGACGTTGAAGCGCGCCGCGTCTGACCCGGACCGGGCGCGCTCAATTACCGAGGCTGTCACCAGCCCTAGGACGGCTAGGCCTGCCGCCAGTGAGAGTCCGCCCCCGATTAGCCAGGCCCTCGCAGGGCGCCGCCTGCCCGCCGACTTATCGCTCATGGTGCCCCCGTGGACGCGCCGAACCGGGCCGCACGCCCGGCCTGCTTCCGCTTGTCGACATGTTCAGGACGGACGAAGGACGCGTCACGCGCGACAGGCCCGGGGCACCCGGGCCCCACTGGCAAGTCTAACCGGGCAGCCAGGCAGAAAGACAGGCCGGCGCGAGGCGCGTGCGGCCCAAACGTAGACGGGGCTAGCGGACCTCGCGAGGCGCCCGCGGGGCGGCGCCGGCGTGGATCGGCTCGTTCAGGTGCACCTCGCCGTTCCTGATTTTCAAGTTGAACCCGCACTTCGGGTTGGTGCAGACCCATGCTTTGTAGTGGATCGGGGCGCCCTGGCCGCCAAAATCCGACAGCGGCACCAGCGACCCCGTATCGCAGGCATTGCAGCTAGGCCACGACTGGTTCTCCAACACCGCTCCCCTTCCCGTGCGAAATGACCCGCCACGACAGCGGCCGCGCTCAACACGCGCCTCCCGCCCCTCCGGCCCGAGCCGACGGCAGTCCACGCGGCCGCCGGGAACGGCCACAGGAATTGGAGAATGTTACTACTCGGGAGTCCGCCCGGCCCGGCGGCGCTGCTGGCGGGCCTTTCGCGGCCCGCGGCGCGTCCGTTACGCTGACTGGGTGGACCTTGTGCTGGGCATCGAGACTTCCTGCGACGAGACGGCGGCCGGCATCGTCGGCGACGGCGGCCGGCTGCTGTCCAACGTGGTGGCGTCGCAGGTGGAGCTGCACGCCCGCTACGGCGGGGTCGTGCCGGAGGTGGCGTCGCGCCAGCATGTCTTGCAGATCGGGCCAGTTGTCAGGCAGGCGATGGCGGAGGCGGGCGCCTCGTGGCAGGACCTGGGCGGTATCGCCGTCACGTACGGCCCCGGGCTGGCCGGAGCGCTTGTCATCGGCGTCAACGCCGCGAAGGGCATCGCCGCGGCGCAAGGGCTGCCGCTTGTTGGTGTCAACCACATGGCGGGCCATGTCTACGGCGCCTGGGTGCGCAAGGCCGGCGGCGCCGGGCCGGAGGACCCCGGAGCGGACCCCGGGTTCCCGCTCCTGTGCCTGATAGTGTCGGGAGGCCACACCGAGCTGGCCGTAATGCGCGAGCACGGCCAGTTCGAGCTTGTCGGTGAGACCCGCGACGACGCTGCCGGGGAGGCCTTCGACAAGGCGGCGCGGGTGCTTGGCCTCGGCTATCCGGGTGGACCCGAGATACAGCGCGCCTCCGAGGGCGCGGCGGCCACCGAGCGCTTCCCGCGCGCCTGGCTGCCCGGCACAAGTGAGTTCAGCTTCTCGGGCCTCAAGACCGCTCTCATACGGCGCGCCAGGGAGGTGGGCATTTACCCGCCGGCCGGAGACGCCGTGCCAGGCGCGGCCCCCGGCCCGGTCGTGCGCGCCCTGGCACGTGGGTTCCAGGATGCCGTCGTCGATGTGCTGGTGGGTAAGACAGTCGCTGCAGCGGAGCGCCACGACTGCCGGGGCATTGTGGTCGCGGGCGGCGTGGCCGCCAACCGCCTGTTGCGCGAGCGGCTGCTAGCCCGGTCGACGGTGCCCGTGCGCGTCCCGCACCCGGCTTTGTGCACCGACAACGGGGCCATGGTCGCCATGTGCGGCTGGTACCTGCTGGACGCCGGCTTGAGGTCAGGCAATGACCTGGACATCGACCCCGGCCTGCGGCTTGGCGCCGCGGCGCCAGGCCGGGGCGCGGCCGCGGGCTAGAGCGGCGGGTAGGCGGCCCGCCCGGCCGGGCGGGCAGGCGCGGTCAGGGGCGCGGGGACGGCGGGCGCCCTGTCGCGGAGCGCCTCCACGCGGTCGGCAAACGGTTTCGCCATGGTCGCGCCCCGTGAGTCCACCGGCCCCCCGATCGCGCCGCCCGCGGTCTGGAAGTGGAGCACCAGCCCTCCCGGCCGGAACCAGTAGTCGGCCAGGAGCCCCAACGAGATCAGCGCCACGACGCCGCCTGTGACGGCGCCCACGACGGAACTGGTGGACACCTGCCACACGCCGACTGCGGCGATCAGCCCTGCGACAGCCCATGCCACGGCACGCCTGTCCCTTGGCCGCCGCACAAGCTGGACCGAGGAGATGTCCGCAAGCCGCGCCGCGGCGTAAATGGCCTCCCCGTCGCCTGCGCCAAGGTAAACGACACGCTGCGTGGTGAGGGCAAAAGACGCCCCGTCTACGCCGGCGAGCTCCAGGACCGGCTCTTCGCCCTGGTTCAGGGCGATGCTCCTCGGCGCCTGCGCCTGCACAGGCGGGGCGGCCGGCGTGTCTGTGTCAGGCGCGTCGGCGCTGCTGCGTAGCTGCCCGGTGGTCGTCATCTATCGAATCCTACACTCGCCGCGGCCTGCCCCGGCAGGGGGTTTCCCGTGCCACAGTTGCCTGGCCGCGCTATAGGAGCGGCAGCTGCTGAGGGCGGACCAGCGGCGATGTCATGGCCCGGTACAGAAACTGCAGGCCCTGCTGCTCGCGTGCCCCGCGGACGTGCGGGCGCAGGCCCTGACCGGCAAGCAACGCCAGGGCCTCTTTCGTTATGGCGTTGCCAGGGAGCGGGGGGAAACGGCGATAAGTCTCCAAGGCCAGCGCGGCCAGCGCGCCGTCGCCCCGGAGCCGGGCCCAGGCATGCAGGGACGGCAGCACGGCGTTCACCGCGGTCTCTCCCGCCCTGCCCGGCCCGATCAGGGACCGGCCCGGCGCAGGGCCCAAGACGGCGAGGGCATCGGTGAGCCCGCCGGCCCCGTTGCCGCCTGATACCAGGTCAGCGAAGTAGGCCGCCGGGCCGCCAGCGCGCGCCCAGCGCTCGACGAGGGCCGCGGCCCCCCGGATGCGCCGCGCGGGGTGGTTGTCTGGCCGCCCGCCGGGCAAATCGAAGTCTGGCTTGCGGCCCGTCAGCGCCGGCAGGCCAGAAAGCTCCGGGCGTGCACCGAGTCCGGCCGCCCAGAGCAGGACCAGCCCCGCTGCGCCCGGCTGCGCCGGGCTGGTGGCCAGGACCCCCTTGAGCAGCGTCCACGGGGCGCGCTGTGCGAGCTCCGTGAACGGTCTCCGGTTGCGAGGGTAGCCAAGACACTCCAGCACGCCGGCATAGAAGGCCTGGTCGGCGCCGACGCGGCTGATCTCGATCTCATAGCCGCTGCTCTTCGAGAGGAAACGCTGGTCACCAGCCGCGCCGAGGTCCATGAACGGGAACGGCGCCGGGGATAGCCGCGGCGCAGGAGCAACGTGGGCTGGACCCGCAGCGGGAATGCCCGGGGGTGGCCCATGCCTACCGCCGCCGGGGTGGCCCTGGTGCTCGGGCTGGGCGGAGCCTGCCGGCGCGGCGACAGGAGGGGCAGCGAGAATCACGCGACCGGGGCCGTCTCCGGTCGCGCTGTCCGGCCCCGCCCCGTGTGACGCATCTGGCTTGCTCTCTGCGTGTGTTGGCGGGGCCAACCGGCCGAGCCCGGCCCCCAGCACGAGCAGCGGGACGCGGCGGCCAGACGCCAGGTCCGTATCGTCGGGCCCATCGGTGAGCGACACATGGAACATGACGCCGTTGTAGCGGCGGTCCAGCCCGTGCCCGTGGGCGCGCCAGTCCCCTGGCCGGACGTGGAGCTCGATATCGCCGTACAGGCGTGCGCCGTCGTCACGCTCGACGATGGCGTCCAAAAAATCCGGGCCGCGGCCAGCCCCCGGACGGCCCGGGTACAGCACCTTGTAGGTGCGGCCGTCACGCGCCTGAAGGGTGAGCCGGTGGTCGCCGGCCCTGCGCCAGGCCGCCTGCAAGATGGCCTCTGAGACCCCTCCTCCGGCATCCGGCCCGTAAGCGGAGCGCGGCTCGCACACTGCCAGGCCATTCACACGCGCAGGCCGCGGGTACGTGTACACGTACGGGCCCCGCAGGCCGGGCGCCGGGCGGACCAGCCCTTCGCGGACGGAGGTCAGCGCGCCCACCTAGCGGCCCCGCGCTGGCGACCGGCTGGCAGACGCTTTCTTGGCCGGGGCGGCGCTCCGCCCGCCCGGTGCGACGTACTTCTCGCCCTTGTGGGCGGCGGCGTACTTGCGGGCCGCTCCAAGCAGCAGCTCCTGCAGGCCCGTCCCGGTAGACATGTCGCCGCCGGACGTCTTTCCCACGAGGCCGGCCCGGCGGTCCGCGTCTGCGGTCAGGCGCTGGCGCTCCGGGTGGTCGGGCTCTCCGGGGTGGCCGAGGGAGGCCGAGAAGTCATGCGGGCCGCCTGTGATGCCGGTCAACCCCTTTACCGAAAGGATGCCGTCCAGGTTGTCGTAGGCCTTCTTCGACTCGATCTGCGCGGTGACGATCATGTTCTTGTTGGACCACTTTGCGAACCCGAGCTTGCCGCCGTACTTGGCGACCAGCAGCTCCGAGTCGTTGAACTCGGTGCCGCGGCCGCCGCCCCAGGAGCGCTGGCCGTCCGGCGGGAAGAGGCAGGCGTCGGCGAGGGCCTGGGCCTCCTGCTTCGACTCGATGTGCGGCCCGGTCACGCCCTGCACGCCCCTGTCGAGCCACAAGTTGATGGTGTTGGCCTGGTTGTTGGGAACGCGCGCCACGACGGACATGCCGTAGCCGTTCGCCACGCGGGCGATGTCGTCCACGTCGGCCGGGGAGAACGACCCGTGCTCGCCGTCGAGGGAGATGGCCTCGAAGCCGGCCTGCGCAGCGACCTCGATGGCCCAGAGGTCTTTGTACGTCAGCGCGAACACGAGAGCTTTCCGGCCCTGCCGGTTGGCCTTGAGGATGCTGTTTTCTATCAAGGTGTGTCCTCTTCTTACCGCGCCGCCCGGCACCGTGACGGGCCGCCGGCTGACTTTAACACTTTGCCGCCGTCCCTGGCCCGCGCGCAACTGCGCCGGGGCGCCGGCCCCGCCTTCCCCGGCCGTCCAGCGGCCAAGGCCTTGGGCCGGGCATGCTCGCCCGTGTCCCGCGCCAGCGTCGCGGTCCGGGGTCGCCTGAGGCGGCCGTCGCCCGTTGGCAGGCGCGTCAGGCTGTGTACCCTGTGGCCGCGCGTCGCCTGAACGCATGGGGCGGACCGGAGGGTGCGATGGCTACTATCCAGGGGCTCTTTGATATGACCGGCCGCGTCGCGATCGTGACCGGCGGGGGCACGCACCTCGGCAACGCCATGGCGGAGACGCTGGCAGAGCTGGGCGCGGCCGTCTACATCGCCTCGCGCCGCGGCGACCTCTGCGAGCAGGTGGCGGCCGAGATGCGGGCGCGGCCCTTGCCTACACCTTTGCCCGCTGGCAGAGTGCTTGACGTGACCACGCCCTCGCACACAGGGAGAGCGCTTGACGTGAGGGCGCTGGCCTGCGACGCAACAAAAGAAGACCAGGTAGACGCGCTCGTTGACAGGGTGGTGAAAGAGCGCGGCCGGCTCGACGTGATGGTCGCAAACGCCGGCGGCGGACGGCCCAGCTGCTACCCGCCGCACGGCAAGCTCTCCGAGTTCGTGGCGGCCCTCGAGATCAACATGGTCTCGACATACCTGTGCGCGCAGGCCGCGGCGCGGGCCATGCTGCCGGCGCGGCGCGGGGCAATCATCGCCCTCGGCTCAATAGCCGCCACGCTCGGCACCGACAAGCGCATCTACGGACCGGCGTTTACCCGCTCCGGCCCGCACTACATGGCGGCCAAGGGCGGCGTGCTGCAGCTGACGCGTGCGCTGGCCTGCGATTTTGGCGAGTACGGCATCACCGTGAACTGCATCTCGCCGGGCCAGATACCGAAGCCGGGCGTGGTGGACCCCGAGCAAGTCGAGACCTTCCGCCAGATGAACCCCCTGGGCCGCACGGGCACGCGCGACGACGTGAAGGGCGCCGTCGCCCTGCTCGCCTCGGACGCCGGGCGCTGGATCACCGGCCAGAACATCCTGGTCGACGGCGGCTGGAGCGCGTGGTGAGGGCGGGGACAGGCCTCGCTGTCGGTCTCCGCGACCCAACGCCGGGTAAAGGCTCCTCGAACGCGGACCGGCCACCCCGCGTTAGAAGAGTGGCCAGCCGTCATCGCCCTTGGCCTCTGGCGAGAGTCCGGGACGGTTATTTCACGCCAAAGGCTGCCTGGTCCGTCTCCCCGAGCACGGCCGGGCCGGTGACATCTGCGGGGATATGTGAGACAAGGTCCCCGACGGGCACCAGGTCCCATTCCGGCATCCCGGCACTTTGGTCAGTCTCTCCGGACCTCACCAGCACAAAGTCCCCTTTATGCGCGGCCGGGGTCAGGATCGTGGCCGAGGCGCTCACCTCTGCGGGAGTTGGTGAGGCCTGGAGTCCGACGAACACCATGTACCACTCCGACACCCCGGCGCTTTGGTCAGTCTCTCCGGACCTGATCAGGACAAAGCCCCCGTCGTGCGCGGCCGGGGTCAGGGTGGATCCGGCCCCGGCGTCAATCTCGGCCATCGGACTTAGGCTGAGCGTCCGCGCAATCAGCGCGTCTATGAGCATTGTCCTTGCGTCCACGACAGGCGTGTACTCGGACTCGGGCATCCCTGCCAGCTGATCTGTCTCCCCATGCTGCACCAGAACGCCTGTGGCGGCCGGGACGGTCATGCCCGGAACCGGAACGGGGAGTATGCCGGCGTTCACCTCGCCACCCGTGCCGGTCAGGGTAGTCAAGGGGACTTCACCGGCGCTGGACGGCGCTGCAGCTGACGCCGCCGCGCTGGCCAGAGTGCCAGCTGCGTATGTATCGCGAGCACCCGGTCGAACAAATTCCGTCTCCCACGGCTGTTCGGGCCCGTACTCGGGAACGTTCAGGGGCCGGTCGGACGCCAGAATTGCCGCTCCCACCGCGTCGCCAAAGCTGGCTGCTCCGTCACGAGTTCTCTCGTCGTCCTCGGCGCCACAGGCAGCGGCGAGGATGCCCAAAGCCGCCGCGCACATGGCCAGGCGGCCCAACATGGTCTTCGCGTGCCTCTTAGCTTCTTGGCCGGTCGCAACGTATTTGTCGCTGGTATCCATCTGATTCCTCCGCTTTGCTTCCTTGTCCAGCCCCACTCGGGGCCGACAAGGCGAATCTAGGCGACTGCGGACCAGCCGTTATCCACCCGCGGTTGGAACTGGGGGTGGAGGAACGCGCTCCACCCCCGTGCGGTGCAGCTTGGCTATATTTGTGGCGGCCGCCCAGCCGGGCGCCAGGCGGGTTCATGGTCGAGACGCTGCTGAAAACGAAGCTCACGCCGCCCTCGCTTGCGCAGGACGTGGTGGAACGTCCCGCGTTGAGACGCGCGATGGACCGGGTCCTCCTTGTGCCGCTGACCGTGGTCTCCGCACCCGCGGGCTTCGGCAAGACGACTGCGGTCACAGACTGGCTAAGCACCGAGACCGGCCGCGCCACTCCGTGCGCCTGGTATTCCATCGAGCCGGCAGACGACTACTTCCAGCGGTTCTTTCTATATCTGCTTGCCGCGGTGGACAGTGCGTACCCGGGCTCCGTGCGTGAAACGCAGTCTCTGCTCGATGCGAGCCGGTCGTCAGGGCATGACAGCGTGGCTGTTGCGCTGGTCAATGACCTGGCCGCCATCCGCGGCGAGCTGGTCCTGGTCCTCGATGACTTCCACCTCATCCATGACACGGGAATCACCCAGGCCGTTCAGGTGCTCGTGGAACGCCTGCCCAGTAAGGCACACCTCGTCCTGTTAACTCGCACTGCACCCGCTCTGCCCCTGTCCCGTTTCCGCGCGCGGGGCCAGCTGAACGAGATCGAGATTGAGCAGTTGCGGTTCGCGCCTGACGAGGCGGAGCGCTTCATGAACAACCAGTCGCCGCCTGGCGTGGGGACTGCCGCCGGGGCAGAGTTTTTCGGGCGCGCAGAGGGTTGGGCCGCGGGGCTCCGGCTGGCTGCGCTGGCCGTGGGGGGCTCCGCCTCGCCGGAACGGCTGCTCCGGGAGTTCACCGGGGAGCACCGGTACCTCTTTTCCTACTTCGCCGAAGAGGTGTTGCGCTCTCAACTCCCGGAAGTGCGTGACTTCCTGGTCAAGACGTCCGTCCTCGACAGGCTCACAGGCCCGCTGTGCGCCGCGCTCACCGGCAACCCGCGGTCTGGCGACGTCCTCGAAGACCTCGCAGACCGGAACCTGTTCACGGTCCGCCTCGATGACAATCGTCAGTGGTACCGCTACCACCACCTGTTCGCAGAGTTCCTTGCATCGCACCTGGGCCGCGACGGCAGCCATGCGGCCAGCGACCTGCACGCCGCGGCCTCCAGGTGGTTTGAACTGAATGGTCACACCCCGGAAGCCGTGTCGCACGCCATCGCTGCCAAGGACTACGAGCGCGCGGCAAGGCTTGCAGAATCGATCGCTGACGAACTGACCGCCAGAGGACTCCTTGGACGGCTCATCGGCTGGCTGGACCAGATTCCGGCTGAGGTGACGGACCGTAGCGCGGTCCTCCTCATGTCACGCGTCTGGGCGACCGCATACAACCGTGACTTCCGAAGCTCCCTGGAGCTGATCGCACGGGCGGAAGCTGTCGCCGGGGAGCAGCGGCTGGGCACCCACGGCCGCGACATAGCGGCTGAAGCGATGGCGGTGCGAGGCTTCGTGGCTTCAGTGGGCGGCGACACACTCAAGAGCCTGGCGCTCTTGCGTGCAGCCCTGAGCCGAATACCTGCCTCGAATACGTTCGTCAGAGAGTACGCAACACTCGTCCTGGGATTGTGTGAGGTCCGACATGGTCTCGTCGAGGACGGCGAAAGCACACTCAGTTCGGTGGCCGCCTCGACCCGGAGCCCCTTCATGCTGGCCAACGTCGGCGAGCCGTTGGCCTCGCTGGCGGTCCGCCACGGACGCCTCCAAGAGGCCGTGGCCATCGCGGAACGGTCGATCAAGTTCGCCGCCGAGCACAACGCGTCTCGCATACCGGTGCTCGCGGTGGCCTTCAGGACGCTAGCAAGCGTTGCACTGCAGGCCAACGACCTGGGACAGGCAAAGCGCCACCTGGACGCTGCACTCGACCTGGCGGAAGGCAGCGAGTTGTCCATTGAGGTGTTCTGGTGCAAGGCCTTGCGGGTCAGCCTTGCACGGGCACGCGGAGATGTGAAAGGGGCGCTAGAGGCTGCCAACGAACTTACAGTTGAGTCGAAGACGTTCGACTACCCGGGAATCCCGCGCCGGGCCGAGGCGTTGAATGTCAAGAACCTCATCTACGCTGGCCGACTGGACCAAGCAGCCGCTGAAGCTACAAGGAACCTGCCGGCGTTGGAGGCGGTAGCGCCCTTGGCCGGCGAGCCCCTCGGGCCCCAGGCGGACTTCTACACGGCGGTGACGCTCAATACGCTGCTCCGCCTGAAAATCGCCCAGGGCAAGGCGGCGCAAGCGACGAGCACCATCGACTCTGTAATCTCCGCAGCGGAGAAGAACGAGTATGACGGTGACCTGCTCGACGCGTTGGTCCTGAAATCGCTGGCGTCATCACAGCTAGGCGAGACGGACGCCGCCCTGGACAGCATCGGGCGCGCCCTGGCGATCGGCGAGGCCGGCGGGTACGTGCGCTCGTTCCTTGATGAGGGCCCGCCAATGCGCGCGCTCATCCTGGCGTTCAGGCGACGCCGCAGGACCAGGCCGGGCAGTCCTGTTTCCGACAGCTACCTGCTCAAGCTCATCGGCGCTTTTGGCGCCGGCGGAGACGCCGCCGCGGCACAGCCCGCCGCCGGGCCCGGCCCCGGCGCGACGGCGCGCCCGACCGTCCGCCTGCCGGAGCCTTTGACGGAGCGCGAACAGCTGGTACTGGACCTCGTCGCGGCAGGTAAGACAAACCCGGAGATCGCCTCCGAACTTGTCGTGTCGGAAGCCACCGTCAAGACGCACATCAACAACTTGTACCGAAAGCTCGACGTGCGGACCCGGACACAGGCCGTGGCGAAGGCGCGCGCCCTGGGGCTGCTCTGAGCGCACTGTGTGGTGAACGACGCGCAAGTCGAACGTCTCCGCCAGATGGAGCCTCTCGGACGCACAGGCACGCGGGGCGACGTCAAGGGGTGCCGTCGCCCCGCCTGCCTCGGACGCGCCGCGCAAGATCGCGAGCCAGAACGTCGTCGTGGACGGCGGCTGGGCGGCGCGGTAAACCGGCGGCGCGCGCGCCGCCTGCCGGCCCGGCTGTGGGCTTCCCGGCTTATCTAGGCCAGGAGCATGCGCATCGGCTGGAGGGACCGGCTGAAGGGGTTAAACAACAGCCCGAGTATTTCCAACGTGACGACCCCGAGCAGGCCCTCGTCGTCGCCGGGTTCTCCCAGAATTACGGGCGTGTGCCCTTCGCCTTCAGGCATGCTGATGTGGCAGTCCGACACTTTCCGCGTGACGACAGTCCCGTCCGCCAGCGTGAACTCAAGCTCTCGCTTCGGTTTGAGCCCGATGGCGGTCCAGACGGGCTGTGGGAGCAGCGAGTATGTCGCCCCACTGTCGACCAGTAGCCGGACGGCCGCGTCTCCGCCGGCCGGGCCCCTGACGCGGCCTTCGACGTACGTGATCCCCATCGCCTGGACCTCCGCTCGGATTCAACGGCTGTTGGCGAGCGAGTCTACGAAGACCACGCGACTGGGCGCTTGGCCGAGACCCCGCCCGTGGCGTGTCCGATGCAGCGCGCCGGCCACGACCGTCGGGCGGCACTATCCCCGGGCTCGGCGCCTACTGGTCTATGACCGACCCGTCCACGTGCAGGCGGGTGGTCACCTCGCGGGGCCGCGGCGGGCACTTCTTCACCGCGCCGGGCTTCAGCACGACTCCGATCCCTGGCGTGTCCGGTATGACCAGGAACCCCTTGCCGTCATGCTTCGGGATGCCGGTCACCATGTCAGACTTCGGCGGGATGTCCTCGCCTGTCGGGTACTCCTGCAGCGCGAAGTTCGGGATGCAGGCCGCGATCTGCAAGCAGGCCGCCGTGCTTACCGGCGACAGCGGGTTGTGCGGCACGACGCCCACGTGGCGCGCCTCAGCCAGCGCGGCGATCTTCTTGGCGCCCGATATTCCGCCCACCAGGCAGACGTCCGGCCGCACGTACTGCACGGCGTTGCGTGAGAGCGCCATCTCGAACTCCCACAGCGACGTGTAGCGCTCTCCGGTGGCGATGGGGATGTTGATCTTGTCGGCCACGTAGGCCATCTCGTCGAAGTTGTCCGGAGTCACCGGGTCCTCGTAAAAAAACGGCGTGTACTTCTCGATGCCGAGGCCCAGCTGCACCGCCTCAGCAGGGGTCAGGCGGCGGTGTATCTCGATGCACAGGTCCACCTCGTTGCCCAGCGCCTCCCGGTACATGCGCACGGCGTCGATGGCGTCTGCGATCTTGTCGGCGTGCGTCTTGAAATACGGCACGTCCCGCTCTTCGTCCAGGAACGGCGTCAGGTGCCCGACGGCCGTGAAGCCCATCTTCTTGGCCGCCTTCACCCCGGTCACCAGCTCCTCACGCGTCTCTCCGAACACGTGGTAGTAGACCCGCGCCCGGTCGCGCACCTTGCCGCCGAGCAGCTGGTAGACGGGCGCGTCGAAGTGCTTGCCCGCGATGTCCCACAGCGCGATGTCCAGCGCGCTGAGCGCGCCCATGATGGCGGCACCGCGGAAGTGCGAGAAGCGGTACATGTACTGCCAGTGGTGCTCGATCTTAAGCGGGTCCTGGCCGACCAGATAGCGCCCGAACTTTTCGATCGCCGCCTCGGAGGCCTCAAGGAAGCCCCATGCGCCCGACTCTCCCAGCCCGGTGATGCCGGCGTCCGTCTCGACTGTGACCAGCAGGTAGCGGTCCAGCATGAGCGGCGTGACCTTGGTGATCTTCATGGGCTTTGCCATGGGACGTGCCTCCTGGCTGGGACCGTTCTTGTTGCGCCTGTCGACGGGCTAGGGCGAATCGACAATTAAGCGAGAAACCCGTCTGAAGTTTACGGGGCGAGGGAGAGTTAGGAAACAGCAGAGTTCAGGCCTCCGCATGGTGTGAGGAGGCTTGCATGAAACGGTACGAACTGAGCGCCTCCCAGTG
>CAYWBD010000366.1:0-4255 GCA_964456315.1 uncultured Thermoflexus sp. | reverse complement strand
CCCACCGTGACACTCTCTCCTTCGGTTTGCTCAGGACGCCGGCGCAAGGGGAGAGGGGAAGAACCGCGCCCCGCACCGTGACACTCTCTCCTTCGGCTTGCTCAGGACGCCGCCGCAAGGGGAGAGGGGACTTCTGGAGCGACCGCCCCTTCGAGGGGAGGCGGCCGCTATGGCTTCGCTGACGGGTCCTGCAGGTACTTGAACAGGTCGCTGTTGGCGTCCAACACGATCGTAGTGTCGCCCTTGAGCGAGTTCTTGTACGCCTCCAGCGACCGCCTGAACGAGTAGAACTCCGGGTCCTGCCCGAGCGCCTCGGCAAGGATGCGGATGGACTGCTGCTCGGCCTCGCCCCGCAGCAGCGCGGACGTGCCTTCTGCGGTCTGCAGCAGGACTCTTACGTCGCGGTCCACTTCGGCGCGGATCTCGGCGTCGCGCTGCGATCCTTCTGCGCGCAGCCCGCTGGCGATGCGCTCTCGTTCGGCCCGCATGCGGGCGTAGATCGAGCTCGCGATGTCCGGCGGGAAGTCTGCCCGCTTGATGCGCACGTCAACGATCTCCAGGCCCAGCCTGTTCACGAGGGGGACCGAGTAGGTCACCTTGTTGCCGGTCAGCTCCTTCGGCGACGCCTCCCGCACCAGCGCGGCGAGCTCGATTGCGGTCGGCCCGCGGCCGCGCTCGGTTGCCGCCCCCTCGGTCTGGCGAGCGATCTGTATTGACACGATGGGGAGAAACCCGCCAGACGGGGCCAGCGCTTCCGCCCGGTCGACTTCGACGAGGTTAGTGGCGTCGGTGATGCGGCGCATGATGCCTTCGCGCTGCGGGCCGATCACTTCCTCTTGCAAGTCGAGGGCCACCTCGCGTCTCAGCTCCGAGTTCACTATGTCGCCGACGCGCGAGTCCGCGGCGCGTTCGTCCCGCAGCGCACGGAAGAACAGGATCGGGTCGATGATCCTGTACCGGGCGTATGCGTCGATCACCAGGTTGCGCTTGTCTGAGGTCAAGACTGAAGCTGGCGGCGCCTCGACGCGCAACAGCCTGCGCTCGAACCGGGTCACCTGCTGCACGAACGGCTGCTTCACCCGCAAGCCGGGCGTCGTGTAGGCCTGCTTGAACGCGCCGAACTCGGTCACAATCGCCACCTGCGTCTCGTCGACGGTGAACAGCGTGTTCGGCAGGACGATCAGCGCGCCGATTATGAGCACCACTATTGGGCCGATGATGGCGATCACTAACGGCCTCCTGCAGTGGGGGTCGGCGAAACAACCGACGCCGCCGCACCGGCCTGTCCCAGTGACAGCACCGGCAGCACGCCTTGCTCGCCCACGATGAATTTCTTTATGCCGGGCAGGACCTCTTCCATGGCCTCCAAGTAGAGCCTCTGGCGCGTCACCTCTCTGGAGTTCTGGTACTCGGCGAGGATAGCCTTGAAGCCGTCCGATTCACCCTGCGCCCGGGCGATGCGGCCCTGCTTGAAACCGTCGGCCTCCTGGATTATCCGTTGGGACTCACCGACCGCCTTCGGGATCTGGTCCGCCTTGTAGGCCTCGGCCAGGTTGATGGTCCGCTCCCGGTCCTCACGGGCACGCACGACGTCCTCAAAGGCGTCCTGCACGTCCCGCGGCGGGTTCACGTTCTGGAGCAGCACCTGCTGGACCTCGATCCCGGTGTCATAGGCGGCGAGCAGCTCTTTCATTTTGATCGCCACGTCTGCCTGCACCTGCTCTTTTTCTGTGGTGAGCACGTCGTCGATGGGCCGTGTGCCGACGACCTGGCGCAGGGCTGTCTCGGCCACATCGCGCAGCGTCTTGCCGTCAGGCTCGCCCGGCCGCACCTCCCGGTCCGCCTCGCCGGGGTCATCGACCGAGAACAGGTACTTCGCCAGGTCGTTGATCCGGTACAAGATGACGGCCTGCACGTCCACGATGTTCACGTCGCCCGTGATCATCAGCGACTCCTGCTGCTGCGCCGAGGCTGGCCCAAGCCCGTCGGAGCCGCTCCGGAAGCCGAGCTCCAGGCGCCTGCTGGTCGTGACCCGGACGATGTTGCGCGTCCCGATGGGCGACGGCCAGTACCAGTGCAGCCCTTCGTCGGTGAGGCCTGTGAACTTCCCGAACGTGCGTATGGCGGCCTGCTGGTCGGGCCGGACGGTGTAGAACCCGGTCCCGAGCCAGATCAGGACAGCGACCACGAGCACAACGAGGATGAGCAGCCAGACCCCGCCCGAACCGATGCCCGGCACCGACGGCACTCCGCCCTTGGCCCGGTTCCAGAGGTCTTTGAGGGTGACTGGCTGGTCTTCTTGCTGTGGTGGCCTGTAGGGCAGGTCGTCCAGTACACGAGGGCCCTGTTCAGTGTCGGACATTACCCCTCCGGGCAGGCGCGCAGGCGCACCTAGTGTCTGCAGGCGGGCGCGGGGCGATGATGGCGCCCTCCGGCCGTCGCTAATGAATGCGGTCGAGGATTACGGACAAGCGGACAGTATATCCAAAGACCTGACCTCTAACCGGCGGTCACACAGACTGCCACCCCGCCTCAGCCCCTCCGGGCTGCGAGCAGGGCCTTGAACTCCTCATACGTCGACACGCCGCGGACGGCCCTGACGAAGTTGCCGGCGCTGCCAGTGAGCGCCCGGAGCTCGGATAGCTCGCCGGCGATGGGGCTCACCGAAGACGGGCTCTCCCCGTACGACCCGTGGAACGCGAAATACGCCTGGTTGATCTTGCGCAAAGAGTAGCTCTGGCTGTTTAGCTCCACCCGCCGGGCCTCCATGTAACTCTCCGCTCCGGCGACGTCGCCTGCGCCAAGCAGCTCCTCGGTGCGCACACGCGTCTCGCGCATGAACCGGAAGAAATCGAACGCCGCGGCGTCTGCTACCGCCGGCCTGGTCGCAGGCGGCGGGAGGACCGGCGGATGAAGGCCGGTGACTTTCACGTACGCCATCCTGCCCAGTTCACGCCCCGCGATGTCGGCGACCGTCTCGTTGAGCGTGATGAGGTCCGGGCCCGACTGGTAGGCCTGCCCGAGGGGCTGAAAGAACAGATAGGCGTGCAGCCACTCGTGCGCGGCGACCTCAAGGAGTGGCAAGAGGTCCTTGTCGTGCCCGATCACGGTCGGGAATGTCGCCAGGCCGCCCGTCGGTTCGACGACTGCGGACAGGTCTTCGCCTTCCAGCAACGTCTGTTCGATGCGCTCCATCGCCGCCACCGGCACCTGCGGAGACAGCAGCACGGTCTCCAGCCGTTCGATGCGGTCCCGCGGCGATGTCACGAGCACCCTCGGCGGCTGGCCCAGGCGGAAGTCGACTGGCGGCCAGACCAGTATCCCGGCGTGCAGGCCCTGCTCGACGATGACCGCGCTGATTGCTGACTCCAGGTACTCCTCGACGCTGTCACGGAGGGCGTCGCGCTGGCGTCGGAGCGCGTCTGCCGCCTGCTGCGCGGCTGCAACTGCCGCGGGGTCGGCGGGGCTAAGCGCGGACGCTTTGTCCAGGGCCCCCTGCTCGCCACGGAGGTCGGCTGTCAAAGATAGGTAACGTTCCAGGTCTGCCCTGCGCTTTGCCAGGCCGGTGTCACTCCACGGCGTCGCGGTGTAGATGCGGTGCAGCCACTTCGCAGGGAAGTTGGCGGCCTCCCAGGTGACCAGGCCGTACCAGTGGGCGGCGGACGCTGTCTGCGCGGCGCTGCGTTGTGGCTTGTCGCCGACGGGCAGTCCCAGGGAGGCCAGCAAGATCAACAGGAACGCCGACCAGCAGGCGCCCTTGCGCGCGCACCGCCAGGCCATGCGGGCCGCCCGCCCGGTGCGCCGCAATGAGCCGGCCGGCGGGCTGCCAGCCACGTCAGGCCTACTCAACGTATACCCTCTGAGATGTGTGTCAAAAGTCCTGGTACGCCTTGAACAGACTGCCACTCCTCGCCCTGTCGGCGCTCATACTTGCTGCCGCATGCAGGCCACCGGGCGACCCGGCAGCCGCGCCGCAGCCAACGGGCGTGGCGACTCCCGCCAGAAGCACGACGGCCACCAACGGTGCGACGACCACCGCGCTCCAGGCCTCCGCAACCCCGGCCTCTGCTAGCACGCCAGCCCTTGCGGTCCCGACCACAGCGCCTATCCCCGGCGGCTCGGCTGCCCCTCCTGCCGCTGTCCAGGCAGCCGGTCCAGCGGCGACCCCCTTGCCGGTCTCCGTGCCCGCGGAAGGTATCTCCCGCAACCGGTGGGCGACCGACCGGCTCACCGCGATGACCACCATCTGGGGCGA
>CAYWBD010000365.1:0-8271 GCA_964456315.1 uncultured Thermoflexus sp. | reverse complement strand
CTCGCTGCCGGGTTCACCGCTGAGCCGCTCAACCTCAATGGTGTCGCCCGGGCGGACGCGGTACTGCTTACCGCCCGTGTGAATTATCGCGTAGTCCGCACTCATCGTATTTGCCCCCAACCTGTCTATTCTAGGTTTGAGACCCTCGCCGGTCAACCGCGCCTAACTCTACGTGGCGCGCCAATCCACGGGCGGACTCAAGCCCGGACCGCCTGACCAGGCGCCGAAGCCTGGACGAGTCAGGCCACGAGTTGACATGGAGCGCAGACAACTGACGTTGGTGATGGAGACCGCCATGCCCAGTGAACGCGCGACGATGTTGGAGACCGCCCACACGGGGCTCGACCGGGCAATCGCCCGCCTTGGGCTGTCCGCAGACACCCACGCGTTGCTTTCCCACTCCTGGCGGGAGCTAACCGTCGGCCTGCCAGTGCGGATGGACGACGGGCACGTGCGGGTATTCGAGGGGTACCGCGTCCAGCACAACGCCGCCCGCGGCCCTTACAAGGGCGGGATCCGCTATCACCCGAACGCTGACCTTGACCACACTCGGGCGCTGGCGATGCTGATGACCTGGAAGTCGGCGCTGGTGGACATACCGTTCGGCGGCGCCAAGGGCGGCGTGACCGTCGACCCTGCGGAGCTGTCGCTGGGAGAGCTCAACCGGCTGACACGCCGCTACGCCTCCGGGATATCGCACATCATCGGGGTGAACCGGGACATACCTGCGCCGGACCTCGGCACGAACAGCCAGACCATGGCCTGGTTCATGGACGCCTACGGCTCCTTGAACGGCAACGGCTATCAGCCGGGGATCGTGACAGGCAAGCCCATCGAGGCAGGCGGTTCCTACGGCCGGGAGGCTGCGCCGGGGCGCGGCGCGGCGATGATCGCCTGCATGGCGCTGCGCGATGCCGGTCTGGAAATCAACGGGGCGACGGTCGCGGTGCAGGGCTATGGCCAAGTCGGCGGCTGGGCGG
Source organism: uncultured Thermoflexus sp. (assembly GCA_964456315.1). Classification (GTDB taxonomy): domain Bacteria; phylum Chloroflexota; class Dehalococcoidia; order Lucifugimonadales; family Lucifugimonadaceae; genus SHXW01. The sequence continues at coordinate 7,291 of CAYWBD010000365.1, read as the reverse complement.
CCCGGACCATGGCCGCGCAGGGGGCGAAAGTGGTCGCGGTCAGCGACGTCGGCGGGGGGGTCTACAACCCGGCAGGGCTCGACATCGAGGACTTGGACCGCTCCCGGGGCCCGGGCGGGCTCGTATCGAAGTACCCCGGAGGGACGCGCATCTCAAACGAGGAGATGCTCGCAGTGAAGTGCGACGTGTTGATCCCGGCGGCGATCGAGAACGTCATCACGCCCGCGAACGCGGGGCGGGTCCAGGCGAGGATAGTCGTCGAGGGCGCCAACAGCCCGGTCACCCATGATGCGGACGAAATCCTGGCAGGCAAGGGCATAGAGGTGGTCCCGGACATACTCGCCAACGCCGGCGGGGTGGTGGTGTCTTACTTTGAATGGGCCCAGAATGCCCAGGTGTTCCGCTGGGACCTGGAGCACGTGAACCGGGAACTGGACACCATCATGAAGCGCGCCTACGACGTGACGCGAGAGACTGCGCGCAACCAGAAAGTGACGATGCGGGAGGCCGCGTACGACGTCGCCGTCGGCCGCGTGGCGAAGGCTATCCAGGTCCGCGGGTTCGTCTAGCTGGCACCGGGCTTGCGCCGGGCGCCGGGATCGCCTTGGGGCCAATCGGCGACCAGCGCGCCTTGCTGGCCGGCGGCTTGGAGCTCAGAGTCTGGCACGCCGCCTGCGCGCGCCGCATCTGCGGCAAACGGGCTCCCGACCTGGGGCAGAGTGCCGAGGTACCTGACCAGGGCTGGGAACTCAGCGTAGCCATACTCGTAGTCGTTGTAGACCATGCCGCCTTCGATATGGCACCACGGCGCCAGGACCAGCCTGTGGCCGGGCCTGCCTGTGCGTGTCTGCCTCTCAGCCTGGGCCGGACCAGGCAACTGGCCGGTGATCGCCCCGACGTAGGCGCCGTTCATGGCGTCCAGGCTGAAGCGTCCCGACAGCACGCTCCGGACCGCGCCGTGATCGATTGGGGACGACACCGCCTTTTCTATTGCGTTGGCCGCTGCAGCGATGTCGCTGTATGGGACGTGCGACAGCCCGGGCACGCCTTCCAGGTCGCGCAGCGCGCCGACCCGGGCGCAGACCGCAGGCGTGCCTGCCGCCACAGACTCCAGCGGGACCAGCCCAAACGACTCGATGAAGTTGCCGATGCATAGCGTGGCGTCTGCTGACGCGTACAGGCCTGGCATACCCCGCTGCGGCAGCCAGGAGTAGAACTCGACTGACCTGGCGACGCCCAACCCGCGCGCTACAGCGGCCACCAAGTCCCGGTAGCCCGCTGCCTCCGGGGAGACCTGTTCGTCGATGTGCGCCGCGACCAGCAGTCGAACCGGCATGCCGCGCTTCCGACGTCGCAGCTCCTTTACGACTAGCAGCGCCTCCCTGATCCCCTTCCTTTCGTCCGGGCGGTGCGGGTAGAGGAGCAACAGATCGCCGTCAGACCTTGGCCGCACACCATCAGGCACGGCTGGCCTTGGCCGGCGCGCCGGCACAGCCACCCCGTTCGGTATGACTCGGACGGGTTCCAGGCCCCTTGCCCCCGTCCCGAGGACAGACGCCTCGATGCACCGCTTCAGGTATTCGGAGGGCACGATTGTCAGCGCTGCCGGCAGCGCAAACGCGGAGAGGAGCGCCTCCTCGTATGTGAAGTCGTGGAACGACCGCACCAGGGGCTTGTCGCCAAGCAGGTGCCGCATGAACACCGCGTCGGCGTGGAGGTAAACGCGGTCGGCCCAGGCGGCAGCATCCCGGAGGGCGCGGGCCGCCTCGGCAAGGCGGTAGGGCGCGACCTCGAACGGTGATGGGAAGAACCCTCTCAGTGGCAAAGAGGGCTCGACAGCCACGTTAGGCGTGAGCCGGAACCCGCCTTCGTTCTCGGGGCGGGCAGAGCACAGCAGGCGGACCTGGTGGCCCGCCTCGCCCAGGGCGGACGCGACCTCCAGCAAGATGCGCTGCGAGCCGCCATGGACCGCCCCTTCAAAGACAGGCGCGATCGAGACAGCGAGGACGCGCATGGCTTCGGCCCCGTCTACCGGACTGACCGAAGGCCCCCACTCCCAGAGGGAGAGGGTTGGGGTGAGGGAGAAGCCCGGTCCGGTTGTGGGCTGCTCACTGGACGCGGCCCGGGGCCGGCGCACCGGGCGGGTGGTCACGCGGCGCCAAGTCGCCGTACTGACCCGCGTACCAGATGAGGGGCCGGCCATCGCGGACCTGGAAGCGCCCGACCTCAGCGACGAAGATGGTGTGGTCGCCTGCCTCGTGCGCAGCCACGACGGTGCAGTCCATAGCCGCAAGCGCACCTGCCAGGACACTGGCCCCGTTCAGATGGACGAACTCATGCCCGTCTGCCCGGCCCCGGCGTTCGGGCGGGAGCGCGTAGTGGCGCGCTATATCGCCCTGACCTGCGTCCAGGATGCTGATCCCAAACCGGCCGTTCGCTCTGATAAATCCGTAGGTATTGCGTTCGTAACCGATGCAGGCCAGTATCAGCGGCGGGGTTAGCGACACCGAGGTCACGCCGTTGGCGGTCATGGCGTGTACACCGCCTCCGGGCTCGGTGGTGGTGATGAGCGTCACGCCCGTCGCGAAGCGGGACCATGCCTTGCGGAAGTCCTGGCGCCGGGCGTCGTCCGGTGGAGACTGCTTGTGCGTCTGCGACATGGGCCTCTGTATGGCATGCAGGCCGTGACAACTTGATGGGGCTTACGGCTTACAGCTTCCGGCTGGGCATGATACTCGACTCCAGGCGGCCGACTTCCGTCCCCGTGGGTGTGGGCAATAGCGATCAAGGCGACGGGGTCAATGCCCGCACCGCCGGGGGCACGACGTACCCGGTTAGCTCGACGTAGGCGCGCCCGGCGACCGGCTGGCCGTCCTTCGTGCCGCGCACCGCAGCCAGGCCCTCCCAGTAGATGGCCGGGACCGGCACTCCAAGCGTGATCTCCTGGTCGGGCACTACCGGGGTCACGCCCAGGTCCAGCCCGGCGCCAGGGACGCGGAGCCGCCATGAGGCCGGGTAGTCGGCCCCGGTGTTGGGGCTACGCCAGTGGCTGAGCACCTCGATGCTGTACTCGCCGGGCCGCAGCGTCCTGGCCGGTTGTGGCACTCCGGCCACGGGGGCAGGCATCAGCGTCCCGTACGCCTCGACCGGCTGGCCGTTGGCGTCCCGGAACTCCTGCAGCATGAGATTGGAGCCGTCTTCAAGCTGCACGGCGAACCACTGCCAGCCGCTCGGGTACCCGAGCACGAAGAAGTCACCCCACTGGTGGTCCATCCAGACTTCGCCGGTCACGCGCACGTCCTGCTCGTTCACCGTGAGCACGCCGTTCGCCGCCATGCGCGGCCAGGAGTAGTAGTAGGTCCAACCCGTCGGCCCGGCGATCCAGCCGATCTCGTTGTGAAGCATCGGTGGCGTCGAACGCTGCATCTTGATCGCGAGAGAAGGCCCGGCCGCGCCGCCGGCGCCGGTGGCGATCTGGTGGCCATCCGGGCCGATGCCCAGCGTCCATCCTCCTACTGACAGCTCAAGCTCGTCCGGCGTCGCAGGCTGATCGCCAACGCTCAGCCGCGCCGTCTGGACGTGCGTGCCGCGGGCCGGGTCGGTAAACCCGAACTGGGAAGAGTAGGCTGCCACCCTGCCTGCGAGCAGCGCCCGGAAGACCACGAAATGGAACCCGTATTCCTCGCCACCCTCGGCTCTCAGGTGGCCGCTGTAGTACCACCACTCCAGGGAGGAGGAGTGTCGGCCCTCATCGCGGGGGAACGAGACCGGTCCAGGGGCAGGCGTGGGCCTTGCGGTGGCCTCGACGGGCACTGGCCGCGGGTCGACCTTGGGAATGCAGGCGGCGGTGACAACGGCGGCGACCACCATAAGCAGCGCCACGGCGCAGAAGGCCGTCCGGTGACCCCCTCTCCCTCGATGGGGGAGGGTCAGGCAGAGGTTGAATAGCGGTCTGCGGGGCCGAGTCCCTTGATTGCCACTAGCCCCCACCACGCACCTCCGGCAGGACGCGACGGAGCCACACCGGCAGCCACCAGTTCCAATCTCCGGCCAGGCGCATCAGGGCAGGAGCGGCCAGGGCGCGCACGACGGTCGCGTCCACGAACACGGCAAGAGCCAGTCCTAGACCGATCGCCTTCACGATCACGATGTCCGCAGCTACGAAGCTCGCCGCGACGACTACCAGGATAGCCGCCGCGCCCGTGATGATAAGGCCGCTCTTTTGCAGCCCTTCCGCCACGCTCGCCCGGTTGTCGCCGGTCCGCTTGTAGGCCTCGGCCACGCGGGAGAGCAGGAATATCTCGTAGTCCATGCTCAGGCCGAACAGGATGGCGAACAGCAGGATCGGGGTCGTCGCCTCGATCACACCCAGTGCGCGGAAGTCGAGCAGCCCGGAAAAGTGTCCCTGCTGGAACACGAAGACCAGCGCACCGTAGCTCGCCAGGATGCTCAGGATGTTCAGCAGGACGGCTTTCAAAGGCAACAGCAGCGAACGGAAGAGCAGCAGCAACGAGAGGTATGTGACGATCACGATGACCGCGATGACCCATGGGAAGCGACCGTAGAGCGAACGGATGATGTCGCTCACCTCGGCCGAGCCGCCGTCGACGTAGGCAGTGTGCCCAGCCGGAGGCTGCAGCGCCCTGACCTCAGCCACCAGCCGCATCGCTTCAGACGAAAACGGGTGGACCCCGGCCTCGACCAGGAACATCACCGTCCCCGGACGCACCGTGTCCTGCAACAGGAGCTGCGCGCTGACGTCAGCGACGGACTCAGGGTGGAGGTACATCTGCTGGTACTGGGCCAGCGTGTACGTCGGGTGCAGGTTGACGATGCTGGCTACGCGCCGTGCGTCCGGCAGGGCTTCCAGCGCCTTGCCATATGAGTAGAGCGCCGCCAGGTTGCGGGCCTCGAACGGGTCGCCGTCGAACGTGTAGGCGACAGGGATGAACGTGCTGAGCGTGAACCCGAACTCTTCGCGCAATAGGTCGAAGCCGCGCCGGGACTCGAGCGTCTGCGGCAGCACAGTCGCGTCCACCGTGCCAAGCTCCAGGTCTTTGACCGGCCACGCCAGCGCGGCCAGGAGGACGATGGTCGGCGTAAGGACCAGCAACGGCCGCTTCATCACCCAAAGGCTCAGCGGCACCCAGAACGACCGCCTGTTGCGGCCCCAGTTGAAGCCAAATCGGAACATGTTCACCCGGGGGCCCAGGACGCCCAGGAGCGCAGGCATGAGGGTCATCGCGGCGAGCAGCGCGGCCCCGATGACGATCACCGCACCGATGCCGACGGAGCGCAGGACCATCGAGTCGAACGCCAGCAGGCTGACCAGGCCGATCAGGCTTGTTATCGCCGAGAACACAATTGCTATACCCGCTGCGGACTGTGTCACGGCTATCGCATCGGGCACGCTCCGGCCGTTGGCCAGCTCTTCCCTGAAACGGCTGGTGTAGAACAGCGCGTAGTCGATCCCCAGCCCGATCCCCAGGAGCGAGACTATGTTCAGCGCGAACACAGACATGTCCACGCCGCGCGACAGGAAGTAGATCAGCGCCAGCGCGACCGCGACGCCCGCACCGCCAACCGCCGCCGGCGCCAGTGCAGCGACAACGCCCCCGAAGACGAGCAGCAACGTCACTGCAGCGAGCGGCAGCGCGAAGGCCTCCGCCCGGCGCAGGTCAGCCTCGCTTGTTAGCGTGATGTCGCGGTAGAGCGCGGGCGCGCCGGTGATGGTCATGCTCAGCGGGCCGGGGTCGATCCGCCCCGTGATCTCAGGTAACAGCGGGATGGCATCGTCGACGGCCATGTCAAGGCCGATACTGACATGGACCGAGTGGCCGCTTTTGCCGGCGCGGGCAGGGTCGTCAAGGTGCGTGCGGACCGCGGTTACCTCGGGCATGGTCTGCAAAGCCGCGACGGCCCGGAGGACCGCCTGAATGAACTCGGGCTGGTAGGCGTCCCAGACCGGGTGGGTAAAGACGGCCTCGACAGAAACGGTCGAGAAGTTCAGGCGCTCCCGGAGGACCTGGCGGGCCTGCACAGACGGGTAGTCGTCTCTGGTGAAGCCGCCGGGACGGAGGAAGTCGCCCGCGCGGGGGACGAAGGGGAGCGCGGCCAGCGCGATCGCCGCCCAGACTCCAAGGACGACGAAGCGGCGACGGTAGATCAGGCGGCCGAAAGACTCAAGCATGGGGCCGCTCTGTCTACGTTCCTCTTTGGATGGTGAACTCCGTCGCCCCTAGGCCACGCAGGGGCCAGGGACCAGGGGGAGCGTTCAGTGGAACTGAGACTACACCCCCCAGGTCCCTCGCCCTTCGGGCTCGGGAAGACGGTCAGAGCCCGGCATACACGAGCCGTGCGGCCGGGCGGCCTGGCTGCGCAGGTCGTGTGGAAGCCTACTTGCCGCGCTTCTCCTTCGGCGCGGGCTTGCGTGCCGGCTTTTTCGGCGGTTCCTCGTCTGGTTCGGACTCCTCTTCGGGCGCCTCGTCCTCGGGTCCCCGTTCGGGCGCCTCGGCCTCTGGCGGCGCGGGAGTCTCGTCGTCCTCCTCGCCCGCGGCCGCCGCCGCCGCCTCGGATGCCGCAAGGGCGGCCTCGTCCAGCAGCTCGCCCGGCGTGCGGCGGGACTCCAGCGTACGTATAGCGCTGATGGCGTCCCCGGCGTCTGGCAGGACGATCTTGACGCCCTGCGCGTTGCGGCCCGTCTGGCGGATCTCGCTGATGTTCGTGCGCAGCACCTGGGCGTGCTCGGTCAGGAGGAACAGCGCGCCCTCAGAGTCGTTCCGCATCTCCTCGTTCACTACGACAGCGGCGGCGACCTGGCCCGTCTTCTCAGTGACCTTGAGGGTGATGATCCCCTTTCCTCCGCGGTTCTGGAGGCGGTAGTGCCGCAGGAGCGACAGCTTGCCGTAGCCGTTCTTGCCCAGGATGAGCAGATAGTCGTCGTCGTCGGTCACGACGACCGCGGTCATCACCCGGTCGCTGCCGAAGAGGGTCACGCCGCGCACGCCGCCTGCGTTGCGCTGCCGGGCGCGTACGGCCGATGAGTGGAAACGGATGGACATGCCGCGTTCGGTGACCATGACGACGTCCTGGTCCGGCTTCGCCAGCACGACGGCCACGAGCTCGTCCCCGGTGCCAAGCCGCATTGCGTTGAGTCCGGACCGGTTGATGTGGCGCAGCAGCGGCAGGTGCATGCGCTTGACCTTGCCGCGGCGCGTGGCCATGACCAGGTAGATGTCCTCCATGGGGCTGGCCACGGCGAGGATGGCCTGGACCGATTCCCGCGGCTCCA
>CAYWBD010000364.1:0-2795 GCA_964456315.1 uncultured Thermoflexus sp. | reverse complement strand
GAGGACCCGCAGGACCTGCGCGTGCAGCTCACGATAGAGCGCAAGGGGAAGACGGCGTTTACAGGCGAGAGCAGCACCTCCAAGATGAAGCGGACGTGCGCCGAGATCGCCGACTGGCTCCAGCGGCACAACCCTGTGCCGGATGGCACGACCGTGCTCACCGGGACCGGGACGATCCCGCCTTCGACGTTCACGCTGAAGGGCGGAGACGTGGTTCGGGTGGAGATCGAAAAGATCGGGGAGCTCGTGAACACCGTAGTCGTTGTGTAGTAAGTCTCCGGCCCCGATGGCTCCGCCTGACGTTGCGCGCCTGCGGCCGCGGCACGGCGTACGGAGTCAGCAGGGGGCTTGCATGATGCCGCGCAGACGACAGCGAAGTCACTGATTGGCAACCACCACCATCCCCGCAGTCACATCCCAGCCAGGCGCGCCCAACGCGGCCCAGCGGCTGGCGCAGGTGGTGCGCGAAAACGTCCAGCGCGTGATCGTCGGCAAGGGCGACGCCATTGACCTTGCGCTGATCGCGGTCCTCTGCCGGGGGCACGTGCTCATCGAGGACGTGCCGGGCACGGGCAAGACAACGCTTTCCAAGGCGTTCGCGGCCTCCCTGCGGTGCGAGTTCCGGCGCATCCAGTTCACGCCCGACATGGTGCCTTCGGACGTGCTGGGCGTGAACTTCTTCAACATGCGCTCCGGGCAGTTTGAGTTCCGGCCCGGGCCGATCTTCTCGCAAGTTGTGTTGGCCGACGAGATCAACCGCGCCACGCCGCGCACGCAGTCGGCTCTGCTGGAGGCGATGCAGGAGCGTCAGGTCTCCATAGACGGCGTGACGTCCCCGTTGCCGGACCCGTTCATCGTGCTGGCTACGCTGAACCCCATCGAGCTCGAAGGCACGTTCCCGCTACCCGAGGCACAGCTCGACCGGTTCTTGCTGCGTGTGTCCCTGGGCTACCCGACCCGTGATGAGGAGTCCGCGATGCTCGTGCGGTTTCAGGGAGCGCCGGATGCCGCCGCGCTCGCCCCGGTGGCCGGGCCAGAGGACATCGCTGCTGCGCTCGTGGCCGTGCGCGCGGTGCGGGTGGATGACACCGTGAGGAAGTACCTCCTCGGGCTGATCGAGGCGACCCGGCAGCACAAGGGGCTGCGTCTGGGGGCCAGCCCGCGGGCCGCGCTTGCCCTCCAGCACGGCGCGCAGGCGAGGGCCGCGGTGCAGGGCAGGTCGTATGTAATGCCAGACGACCTCAAGGCGATGGCCATCCCTGTGCTGGCGCACCGGGTCGTGGTGGAGTCGTCTGCGAGGTTGCGTGGCAAGAGCCGCGACGCCGTGATCGCAGAGGTCGTGGCGGCAACGCCGGTGCCCATCGAGCGCTAACGGCCCGCAAGGAGCCGGGCGGCGCCGTCCAGAGGGAGCCCACGGCGGTGTTGATGTTCCCCAGGTCCATGCGGCCGCCCCGGCGCGAGGCCGGCGCGGCGCACGTACTGTCCGACCTGTTCGCCCTGCTGCTGGTCGTGGTCGTGATCGTTGGTGCGGCCACAAGCGAAGCGCTGGTGGCGGCGCTGGGCGCACTCGCCCTCGTGGTGACGGTGGTGGCACGGCTGTGGGCGCGGCTGTCGCTGGAGGAGGTCACCTACAAAAGGGAGCTCTCTGAACAGCGCGTCATCGCAGGCGACGAGCTCGTGCTCACGATCACGGTCGAGAACCGGAAGTCTCTGCCCGTCCCGTGGCTGAAGGTCAGGGACTTCATCCCTGCGGGCCTGGATGCGCCCGACGCCGACGCCTCATGCCGCCACGCCATCGGCGGGTCTGAGTTGGTGACGACCACGAGCCTGGGCAGGTACGAGCGCGTGCGTCTGCGGCACCGGCTGAGGGCGCCAACGCGGGGCTATTACCGGCTGGGGCCGGCCAAGCTGGAAAGCGGGGACCTGTTTGGCCTCTACCAGTCGCGGCGGGAGGACGCGCCGGGAAGCGTCGGCCTGGTCGTCTGCCCGCGCCCGGTGCCCTTGCCGGGGTTCTACCTGCCCTCGGCACGGCCTATTGGCGACGCTCGGACACATGTGCGGCTGTGGACAGACCCGGATCGCCCCAACGGCATCCGTGAGTACCGGCCCGGCGACCCGGCGCGGAGCGTCGACTGGAAGGCGTCGGCCCGATTGCAGGAGCTCCATGTCCGTACCTACGACCCGAGCGTGTCGCAGTACGCGGTAGTGCTCCTGGACGCCACCACGACGGAGCACCCCTGGGATGGCTACTCCCCAGACGTTTTGGAGGCCGCGGTTAGCGCGGCCGCGTCGGTCGCGGTGCGGGCGGCTGAGTTGGGTTACAGGGTCGGACTCGTCACCAACGGGGTGCCGCCGAGCGAGGACGCGCGGATGGTGATCCCTCCGGGCGCAGGGCACGGGCAGGCGCCAGCGATCCTGGAGGCGCTGGCGATGGTTCGCCCGCTGACGGTACGGACCATCGAGGAAGTGGTGGAACGTGAGGCGGCCGGCGCGATCCCGTTCGGCTCGACTGTGATCTACATCTCTGGCGTCTTCAAGGCGCCGACTCTGGACTCGCTCGCCGGGTTGCGGGCCAGGGGACACCCCGTTCAGCTGCTCTGGGTCGGCGAGGGCCCGCCGCCGAGCCCTGCTGGACTGAGGGTGCTTGACGGCAGGGCGACGTTTGGGTCGCCAATGCCGGATGACGCGTTCCGGCGGCCCTCGGACGTGGTCCCGGATGTCGACTGGACGGAGGGTGCCGCCATTGCGTGAAAGCCGGAGCCGGATCATCTACGCCTGCCTGCTCGTGGCCGAGA
>CAYWBD010000363.1:0-5420 GCA_964456315.1 uncultured Thermoflexus sp. | reverse complement strand
CCGACCAGGCCGGTGTGGCGCTGACGGAGATCATCCGTGCGGTCGACTCCGTGACCGGTCAGATCGAGCAGATCTCAGCGGCCGCGGAAGAGGTCTCCGCCTCGTCCGACGAAATGGTCAAGACCATGGACGGGGTGGGCGACCTGGCGGCCAAGAACGCTGCCGCGGCAACCGGCGCCGGCGACAGCGCCGACAAGGTGGCGAGACAGATTGAGCACATCAGCGCCGTGACCGAACAGTCGAGCGCGGCGGCTGAGGAGTCCTCGGCGGGCACCGAGGAGCTGAGCGCCCAGGTTGAGGAAGTTGTCGAGTCATCGCAGACGCTTCTGGAACTGGCGGCAGGCCTGAAAAAGGCTGTCTCGGTGTTCCGGCTGGAACCCAACGAGAAGGCAAGCCAGCCGGTGGAGGCGCCGCGTGCCCCGGCCCGGAAGCCGGTGGCAAAGGACGCGATGAAAGTCAAAGCAGCGGCTTAGGTCCGCCTGCCTGGGCAGGTAACCGTTCCCAGAGGCGCCTAATGCGGCGGGCCACAAGGCGTGGCAGATAGGTGAAACCGGCAGCGGCACTGGGGCAACCGCCCAGCAGGACGCCGCGGGAGCACATTCCCGACTTGCGCCGCGTGGCGCAGGCTGGATAACGGAAAGCGGTGTGGCCGTCGGACCGGCGCCACAGGACAACGAAAGAACTGGGAGGCAGAGGGATGGCTGAGGCGAAGTCCGCTTCACAAGAGCGTCAGCTTGTGGTGTTTGACCTGAACTCAGAAGCGTACGGCGTGGACATAAGCGCGGTCCGCGAGATCATCCGCATGCAGGAGATCACGCGCGTCCCGCGGGCGCCGGAGTTCATCGAGGGTGTCATCAACTTGCGCGGCAAGGTGATCCCCGTGGTGGACCTCCGCACGCGCTTCAGCATGCCGAAAGGCGAGCGCAATGGCGACAACCGCATCGTGGTCGTCGACGTCTCCGGCCAGGACATGGGTGTGGTCGTCGACGCCGTGACCGAGGTCAGCCGGGTGCCTGCGAGCTCTATCGAGCCGCCCTCGACTGTGATCACGTCGAACGACTCCGCGTACTTGACCGGGATAGTCAAGAGCGAAGAGAAGCTGATCATCTTGCTCGACATCGCTCGCGTAATCACGGAGCAGGGCGAGCTGGACGTGTCGTCCCTCAGGCAGGCCGCAGCGTAAGCGTCTCGGGTCTGCCACACCATTCGCTCACAACAGGAGCGTTGGTCTTTGAAACGCTGCTTCGCCAGGCTGGTCACTGACCAGCCTGGCGCCGCGTCTGCTACCGCGCCGGCCTGCCCGAAGACCAGTGCCAGTTGTCTGCGGGCCAGATGTTCTTGCCGCGGACAACGCCGGTACGCTCCCGGGCGTACCAGTCTTTGACGGTGTCCCGCCACTTGGCGATGTGCGGCGTCTTGGCGTGGTAGTCAAACGCCGCCGGGTTGACGTAGACCTCATAGAAGAAGAGGTCTGACGGGTTCTTCATGTCCTGGTACATGTCGAACCGTAGGCACCCCGGCTCCTCACGCGTAGAGCCGACGCAGTCGCCGAACGCCGACAGTATGAAGTCGTTGACCTTTTCCGGCTTCACAGGCAGCGGTACCCACAGCACCATCAGCCCGCCGTTCTGGAAGTGCGGGTGGTCTGCGGCGTCTGGCCTGGAGGAACTCCAAGGATCCGCCCAACGGGGGCCCCTGCCCTGCGGGAAGAGCGATCGGCACTCCGCAACATACGTCTGGTCCGGCACGATCATGTCTTTGGTGTTGGCGGCCCAGGTCTTGAAATGCGGACGGGTCTTGTGGTCCTCGAACGCCTCAGCGCTGTCATAGACTTCGCAAAATGCGACAGTGGTCGGGTCGTTGTTGTCCTGAATAACATCGAAGCGGCGGCACCCAGGCTCGGTGAGTACAGAGCCCTTGGCGTCCAGGACCGCGTTCGCCAGGAAATCGTTCACCTTGTCCGCTTTGAGCTTGAACCTGACCATGACGATGTGCATGTGGTAGATGACCCTCTTTGCAGCTTGGTCCGCGGGCCCCGCGGCGTGCGGCAGTATACCGCGTCGAGCAACGCGCATGAGCCTGACGGGGCGGCGCAGCGATGGACAGCGTGGTGACTAGCGCGCCTGTTGGCAGGCCGGCCAGCGAGAGTCGCCGCCGCATCGAAGCAGATGTGCGGACACTTGCCGCCGCGGCGAGGCACCACAAAACCAGCCCGGAGCACCATGCCCAGTCGGCGGAGCATGTGGCTGCCAGTCTTGAGGCGGCGGGCTGTGACGTGCGTCGCCAGGAGTTCGCGCTGCCCGGTGGGGGCGTTGGGGTGAACATCAACGGCGAAATGCGCGGGCGGGACGCCACGCAAAGCCTGGTTGTCGGCGCACATTACGACACCCGCCCGAACTCTCCGGGAGCAGACGACAACGCCAGCGGCGTCGCCGCGATGCTGGAATGCGCCCGGCTCCTATCCGGCCGCCGGCCGCGCCGCTCTGTCGAGTTCGTGGCGTTCGACGCCGAGGAGCGGCAGGACCCCGAGAAGGGGCTCTGGGGGTCTTCGGCCTATGTGGGTTCCCTGCCAGCCGGGCAGGTCAAGGCTGCTTTCATCCTGGAGATGGTCGGTTTCACCTCGGGCGCCCGGACACAGCGAGTGCCATTGGGCATGCGGGTGCTATTCCCGGCGGCAGCGCTGAGTGTCATGCGGCACGGCTACGAGGGCGACTTCCTCATCGCCCTGACCCGCGGTAGAGGCAAGCGACTGGCGCGTACGCTGGCCCGGCACGCCAACCGCCCTGGCGGTCCCCGTGTCCTCACGCTGGGCCTGCCCGGCTGGCTGCCCCCGCCCGGCGACCTCCTGAGGAGCGATCATGCGCCGTTCTGGGCGGCCGGAGTCCCGGTGGTGATGGTCGGCGATACGGCCAACTTCCGGAACCCGAACTACCATATGCCGTCCGACACGTCCGACACGCTGGACTACGGGCTGATCGAGCACTTCACGGCCGCGCTCGCTGCCACGGTGGCGGAGGTTGCAGGCGAGGCCTAGAATCCCGGCGGTCGTGATTCACCTGCACTGGAGACAGCCATGCCAATCACAGTCGGCTCCGGCAAATTCACATACGAGCTCGTCGAGGGCTGGGCCAATCTGCCTGCCGGCTATGAGTTCAAGCAAGTGGCAGGCGTCGCGGTTGACGCCGCCGACAACGTACTTGTCTTCAACCGGTCGGCGCACCCGGTGATCGTGTTCGACCGCTCGGGGAAGTTCCTGCGCTCGTGGGGCGAGGGCTCCTTCCCGAACGCGCACGGCATCGCCATGGCGGCCGATGGCTCGTTCTGGCTGGCGGACAACGGTGACCATACCGTCAAGCATTACTCCGCTGACGGCAAGCACCTGCTGACCATCGGCACCAAGGGCGTTGAGGCGGAACCTGGCAAGCCGTTCCGCAAGCCGACGGACGTTGCGCTGGCGCCCAACGGTGACGTCTATGTCAGCGACGGCTACGGGAACGCCCGCGTCCACGTCTTTGCACCCGACGGCAAGCACAAGAAGAGCTGGGGCCAGCCTGGCGTCGGCGACGGCGATTTCAACACGCCGCACAACATCTGGGTAACCCGCGAAGGACGGGTGCTCGTGTCTGACCGGGAGAACCACCGGGTGCAAGTGTTTGACCTGGATGGACGGCATCAGGCGACCTGGCCTGACTTCATCCAGCCCACAGACATCTACGTGGACCGGGAGGGCGTGACCTACGTGGCAGAGCTTCGCAACCGCGTCACGATCTGCGACTCAAACGGCAAGGTGCTCGCCCGCTGGGGGCGTGTGCCTACTAAGGACCCCGGCCACTTCATCGCGCCGCACGCCATTTGGGCAGACTCCCGCGGCGACGTGTATGTGGGCGAGGTGCTCGAGGGCCAGCGCATACAGAAGTTCAGGCGGAAGTAGCGGGCACGGTCGAGTGGGTTTTCGCCTGTGACGCCCAGGTCGCGGGGCTGCTGCCTGAGCCAGGCTGGGCGGCGATGCCGCCTGGCCGCCAGCAGATTCGACGCCCGGTCGGGGGATCGCGCTCGCGGGGCGTGGTCTGGTCAGGCGACGTCTTTTTGCTGGTCGGGCCCGGCATCAGGCCGACCCTGCCGCGTGGGTGCGGGCCCGGCCCCAGGCGCGCCCGCTGCCCTCGTATAGGTGACGCCGGGCGGCCTGCTCCTGGGCACCACCTTGCGGATCACTCGCCGCGCCCGTGTGGTGCGGGTCCTCGTGCTCAAGAACGCCCCGAGGGCGAACGCTGCGAGACCGCCGAGAAACCAGGCACGGCCGGTGTTGCGGTACTGGTTGACCAGGATGTCGGTGGCCAGCAGCGCCTTCGCCTTGAACCTGGCCGAGGTCAGTAAGGCGGCGGTCGCCGGGAACTCGTCTTGCAGGTCTTGACTGACATAGTCCCCCCCGTCGAGGCGGGCCTGGACTTCCTGCCTGGCCCGCTCACCTGCGAAGTGGGTGACGATGAAGAAGAGGGACGCCCCAATCACGAGCGCCGCGGAGGCCCAGGTGAGGCGGTCGGGCCACGTCCGGCCTCCGAGGGACCCGATGCCTGCGAGCAGCAGCACTGGCACGATAATCGCCAGCCATTTCGCGGGCCCAAGGAAACCTCCCAACTTGCGGACCTGGTCAAACGCGTCTTTCTTTTCCGGGGTGTCAAGTAGTTCTTGCAGGTCCGTCTCGTTCCACTCGCCACCATCCCTGACCGATGCGATCTGGTCCTGGAGGTCGGCACGGGCCTGGGGGTCCTTTACGCTCTCGAACAGGTCAGCGTCGGTGTAGACCAGTCCTTCCCGGAAGATCCGCCTCAGGTCCTCGACGGTGTTAATGGCCTCAGACCCCAGCGCGGCTCGGAAGTTGGCGTCGGTGTACGTGATGCTGTCCGGCACGGAGACGCCGACCAGGGAGTCGAGGTCTCGGATCAGGAGCGGTGAGAGCTGGGCGGCCAGCGCCGGGACGTCCAGCCCGGCCGGGACGCAGCGCGGGAGTCGGCTGGCGAGTACGTCTCCGAGCGCGGCGGTGGCCTCCTGGTTGGACCGGCATGGCGCCACGGTGCTGACCAGGCCAAGCAGCTTCTGCTCTGCGATCTTGCGGAGGATGGGCACGGCGGCCTGCTTGCGCTCTCTCAGGTCAACCGTGTACTGGAGCGTGCTGGTCGCCCCGGAGACGTAGTTGACGACGGCGTCTACAACGCCGTCCCCCTCTTTGCGGACCCACTCGGCGGGCGCGAGCTCCCGGATCGCAGAGTCCACTTCGTCGGGGGTGACCGCTATCTGGTAGGACAGCACCTTGACCCCGCCGTATGCCTGCCGGACCAACGGCGCGGCGACTCGGTCGAACACGAGTTTGGCGGCGAGGTCCTCCCTGGCGAGTTTGTCTTTGAAGACTTGCCCGGCCAGGA
>CAYWBD010000362.1:0-3694 GCA_964456315.1 uncultured Thermoflexus sp. | reverse complement strand
GCCGGACGCACCGGTCTGGGGCTGGGCCTCAGCACATGCCAGTAAAAGACCAGCGCCCCGCCGACGACCATCACGCTGATCCAGCTTATGGTGCGGTCGACGAGCGTCAGGCTGAATGCGGAGGTGTCGTTGAGCCCGAAGAAGATGAGCAGCCCGGTCAAGCCGCCCTCGACAAAACCGAACCCGCCGGGAGTCGGGATGGTCGTCAGCATGGCGTTGGCCAGCGCCACAAACATGATGATGCCGAAGCTGAACTCAATGCCCAGCCCGCGCGCTACGAAGTAGAACCGTGCGATCTCGAGCAGCCAGCCGATCACGCCGAGCGCGATCTGGGGCGGGAGCCCCCGCGCCTTGAAGCTGCCCAGCGCGCCCTGCTGGAACCCTGTGTATGCGCGGCCCAGTCTCGCTGGGAGCCGCCGGGCCAGGCGTTGCCCGAACAGGCGCATCCCGACCAGCGCGCCGGCCAGGGCCGCGACCAGGCCCAGCGCAGCGAAGATCACAACCTTTGGCGCCTCGACGTCCGGGTCGGCCGCCAGCCACGCGCCCGCAACGAGGATCAGGATGAGGACGGCAACCGTGTCCTGGACACGCTCGCCAAGGACGGTGCCCAGGCAGGCACCGGTCCGTGCGCCAGACTCGCGGGCCAGCGCCCAGCCGCGGTAAGCGTCGCCCAGCCGCAAGAAGGCCACAGAGTTGGCGAACCACCCCATCAGGATGATCCCGCCCATCGTGAACGGACGCGGCAGGGTGACTCCTGGCTCCCTGTCCAGCCCCGCCGTCCGGGCGATGAGCCGCCACCTCAGCCCGCGGAACCAGAAGCTGGCGTAGTAGAGCGCCAGGGCGAGCAGGTAGTACCAGACGTTGACCGAGCGGACGTTGGTCCAGACCTGGCCCCATTCAATGTCAAACACACGAACGAGCGCCAGTGCCAGCAGCGCGCCGCCCACGACGACCGCGACCAGAGTCGGCCAGGAAAAAACGCGCCGCCTCAGGCGGTCTCCGGGCAAACGGGGCGTCTGGTCGCTCACGCCCGGCTCCCGGCGTGCGCTGTCCCCCGGCTGGCAGCACCGGTGCGGATCAGCGGGTGCTTGTGCGGCATGCCCGCCCGTCGGGGGTAGCGCGCCGGGGTGGGGCTGACCTTGAACCAATAGACCAGTGTGTCCGGGGGCGCGTCTCCGGGCAGGCGCACCACCTGGGTGAGAGCGGGCGCCGCCCCGAGCATCTCCGCGGCGTACGCCGACTCTGCGACCTCATCATCGATATCCTCGCCCTTGGCTGCTATGACCGAGCCTCCCACCGCCGCGAACGGTAGCGTCAGCTCGGCGAGCTCGCTCAGTCGCGCCACCGCCCGGCACACTACAAGGTCGTACGCCTCCCGGTGCGCGGCGTCGTTGGCGGCGTCCTCGGCCCTGGACTCCAGCACGGTCACGCCGCTCAGGCCGAGACGTCCGACAGCCTTCCGGAGGAAAGCGCACTTCTTGCGGGAAGAGTCGAGCAATGTGACGTCCATGGCAGGAGCGACGATCTTCAGCACAAGCCCCGGCACGCCCGCGCCGCTGCCGACGTCCATGACCCGCCTGGGCCGGGTCCCGGGACCGGGGAGCTGGCCAAACCACTCGGCAGTCGAGGCAAAGCCCCCCGGGGCAGGCGTGAGGAGGCGCAGCGACCTGATGAACAGCTCGTCCCGGACCCGTTCCCAGCCGTGCGCGCCGGTCAGGTTGGCGGTCTCCCGGCCTTGCTCCAGCAGGTCAAAGTAGCCGCGGAAGGCGAGTTGCTGGCCTTCGTCCAGGCTGAAGCCAAGCCGCGCCGCCGCATCAACGAGCTTCTGCAACACCGACTCCCGAAAGACACGCGCCTGAATGGCAAAGGTTACCCTGCCGACGATGAGCGCGCTGCCCGTCCGGGGCTACCATGTGACTCGGCCCACACACTGCATCACGAACGGGGCCCCTCGACATGCTCGGGGGTACTGGATTCGCAGCGACGCGGCCGGAGCCAGCGCGCCGACACGTCAGCAGCCCCGCGCCGGGGAGTGAAGGACACAGGCATTGCGCATCGCCATCTGCGCCAAACAGGTGCTGGACCCGGACATCCCGCCGTCGCAGTTCAGGGTCGACGAGGCGGCCATGCGGGTGACGCCGCCGGCCGGCGTTGCGCCCGTTGTGAACGGGTTCGACCTGACCGCGGTGGAAGCCGCCCTCCGAGTGCGTGACGCGGCAGGCGGGCAGGGGGTCGAGGTGACGGTGGTGTCGGCCGGCGCAGGTTTTGCGCTGGACGTAATGAAGAAGCCGCTCTCGATGGGCGCAGACCGGCTCGTCCTGGTGGACGACCCGGCGATGGCGCATGCGGACGCCTGGGCGACTGCCCGAGTGCTCAGCGCGGCCCTGAAAAAAGAGGGCGGGTTCGACCTCATCCTGTGCGGGCGGCAGGCGTCTGACTGGGACCAGGGCCTGGTACCTGCGGGCATCGCACAGGCGCTGGGGCTGCCCTGCGTGACGCTGGCAAAGTCCTTGACGGTCAAGGAAGGCGTGGCGCGGGTCGAGCGGGCCCTGCCGGGGCTGAGGCAGGTCGTGGAGTGCGGGCTCCCGGCCGTCGTCACGGTCAGCAACGAGCTCGGAGAGGCCCGGTACCCGACTCTGCGCGGGATCATGGCGGCCAGCAAGAAAGCGCCCATTTACCTGACCTTGGCCGGCCTCGGCCTGTCCGCGGCCGACCCGTCGCCGCGCCTGGTCCTCAAGCGCCTCTACGTGCCGGCGCGCTCGCGCGCATGCGAGATGATCAGGGGCGAGGACGACGCCGACTCCGGCCGACTGCTGGCGCTCAGGCTCAGGCAGGAGAAGCTGATCTAGGTGGCAGTCGTTCTGATCGCTGGTGAGTTGGACGGCGACCGGCCGGCCCCAGTCTTCGCGCAGCTGGACGCCGCGGCGGCAGCGGCGTTTCCCGGCGCCGAGGTCCAGGCCGCGTTCGTGTCTGACTCGCTGGCCCGCGCCGAGGCGGCGCTTAGAGCGCTGCCGGTCTCGAAGGTGTTCTTGCTGGAGCACCCCGCGCTGGCGTCGGGCGGGACAGGGGGCTACGAGGCGCCAGTCGATGCGCTGCACGCGCTGTGCCAGACGGTGTCCCCCGAAGCTATCCTGCTCGCCAGGACCGACTACGGCACGAACGTCGGCGCCGCGCTCGGGTACCGGCTGGGGTCGCCGGTCGCTCAGGACTGCACCGCGCTGTCGGCAGGCATGGCCGGTGGGCTGACCGTGACCCGCCCCGTGTACGGCGGGAGCGCGCTGGCCGAGTACGAGTTCGCGAGGGAAACTACGAAAGTCGTAATAATGAGGCCCGGCGCGTTCGAGGCAGCGCCGATAGTCGGCGGGCATGCCGAGGTCGTCCGCTTCGACGTCAGCAATGCATTCCGCCCGCCCAGAGTACGGTTGATCGAGTCTGTCCCGGAAGCGCAGACGGGTGTACGGTTAGAAGACGCCCCGGTTGTAGTGAGCGGCGGGAGAGGCCTTGGCGGCCCTGCGCCGTTCAGACAACTGGAGGAGTTGGCGGCTCTGCTCGGGGGCGCAATGGGCGCATCACGGGCGGCGTGCGATGCGGGATGGGTCGACCACGGCAGGCAGGTCGGGCTCACAGGCAAGACGGTGGCGCCCCGGCTGTACCTGGCGGTCGGCATATCGGGCGCCAGCCAGCACATGGCCGG
>CAYWBD010000361.1:0-2113 GCA_964456315.1 uncultured Thermoflexus sp. | reverse complement strand
GCGTCGTAGCCGGTGATCTCCACCTTGCCCACGTATGCGGCTCGCAGCGCCATCCCTAGCGAGCTACCCATCAACCCGAGCCCAATTATGGTTATCTGCTGCATGTCCGCACGCTCCGTTGCGCCGCTAGCGGGTCGGTGTCCTTCGCCGAGTTTGTTTCCCTAACTATGTCAGAAACGCCCCAGTGCGTCCCTGGCCCGGGCCAGGCCGGTCGAGTAGGCGCACCGGGGGGACGCCTCTTCTCGCGATACGGCTGCGTCAGTAGAGCGGATGCCCGGAAACCACCCGCCCCAAGGCGTCCGACACCGGGGCGACCCAACTGGAGATGAAATGGACCGGCGTCAGCACGTCCAGGAGCAGGATCAAGAACAGAGGCGTTGGGCCAAGCCGCTCCAGCCGCTCGAACGGCCCTGCGAGGCTTTTGGGAAGGACCCCGGCCGCGACCTTGAACCCGTCAAGCGGCACCAGCGGGATGAGGTTGAACACGGCCAGCACCACGTTGAAGAACACCCCGAACGACAACAGGTCCCCGGCGAACTGTCCGGCGGTGCCCGGGACGCCGAACAGCCGGAATGGCGAGCCCCACTCAACGACGCCCAGCCTGATTGGCACCGCCAGGACCAGCGCGGAAAAGACGTTGGAAACTGGCCCCGCCGCGGACACCAGGCCCATCGAGGTCCGCCCGTCGCCTCTCAGGTTGGCGGGCGACACCGGCGTCGGCTTGCCCCAGCCGAAACCACCCAGCAGGAATAGGAAGCTGCCGAGCGGGTCGAGATGGCGGCGCGGGTCGAGGCTGACCCTGCCCAACCCGTGCGCGGTGCGGTCGCCAAGCTGGAGCGCGGACCAGGCATGGGCGGCCTCGTGCACTGTCACTGCCGAGACGATGCCAAGCGCCCCGGCCAACATCAGCCACAGCCACGCCGCCGGGTCGATCCGGAGAAGCTCGAAATATTGGAGAAGCATCCGCTAAGAAGCAATCTCAATATTCCCTCGCCCAGCGGGAGAGGGTTGAGGGTGAGGGAGAAGCCTGAACTCAGTCACGGGCGATTCGAAGCTTCCCCGACTTGTTTTGGGATAGTCACTTATTACGCATCAAGTTACGCATCAAGGGCCCGGCCGGGGCTGCGTGTGTGACCAACGCTGCCCCGGGCGTCACGTGCGCCGGTCGGCTGGCCCCGGCTCAGCGTTGGCGCGGTACGGCTTAAGGGTCATCGTCGGAGTAGTCGTCGTCATCGTCCGGGTCGGCCTCGTGCGAGTGCCCGCCGGAGTTCGACTGCATGTTCGACGGCAGCAGGGCCATATGCTCCGAGCGGGACTTCTTGGGCTCCAGCTCCGAAATCGCCGTTCGCAACTCGTCCAGCTTCGACGCGTCCTGGCTGGCAACGTCGAACACGAGGCCGGATACGGGCATGTCCCGCAACACCGGCAGGTCCTCCTTGCCGGGAGGTGTGGCGACCTGCAGGAAGATGTGTTTCGAGTACGTCGACACCTTTTCCTGGACCGTCAGCACCTGTGCCAGTGTGAGCGGCCATTCAAGCGCGGCATCCTTTACGAGCAGGAAGTCCATTGGCAGGTCCTCAATGGCCCGCGCTCGGGACTCCGAGACCTCGCCCGGCAACACTAGCCCGCGCCCCATCCCGTCGTCTCGCAACGTGATCCCCGGAGCGGAGTCGGACTCAATGAGCACGAAGTCGCACCCTGACTCTTTGAGGGCGTCCAGCTCCGCAGCCGTGCAGTCAGAAAGCGAGACGCCCCAGGACTCCGCGCCTTCCGGCTTCGCTGTCGACGGCTTCCCGCCTTTGCGGGACCTGAGCAGGGCGATGTCCACGTGCGCCAGCAGGCCCCCTGCTTTTCCGGCACCGTCTGTCATGCCCACGACCAGCAGCACCGGGTTGCGCTTCTTCTCGTGCGCCTGACCGAAGCCCAGCTTGAGGGGAGCCGACTGTCCGAGGCTGGAAAGCCGGTCGGAAAGCTTGCTCAACGGGCGTCCTCTGCTGTCTCGCCCGGCGTCTGCCGCCGCTGCTGGCGCAAGAACTCTTCCAGGTCCGCCACAACCGCGGACGGGTCTGGAGACTCGGCCAGTGAGCCGAGCTGGGCCTTGCTGGCCTCGGCG
>CAYWBD010000360.1:0-5785 GCA_964456315.1 uncultured Thermoflexus sp. | reverse complement strand
CTGCTGTCGGCTGAGCCCGCCGCGACATACATGCCATCAGGGCTGATCGCCACTTCCCAGACCTCGCGGCCTGTGGCATACCGCCACAGCAACGTCCCATCCCGGTCGAACAGGTACACACCGCCGTCCCACGACCCGGCCGCCACGTAGTTCCCGTCCGGCGTGACTACCACCGAGTGCACCTCGCCGGCTGTTTCGAATTTCCAGAGCAACTCCGCTACAGGGACTGGGGTTTGGGTAGGGGAAGGGACTGGAGTGACCGACGGCACGCGGGTCGGGGTCGGCATGCGAGTGGGCGTCGCCGTGCGCGTCGCGGTGGGCGTTGGTCTGGGGGTCGAAGTCGCCAACGGTGTGCGCGATGGGGCGGGTGTCGGAGTCCGGGTCGGCGTGCTGGTCGGGCGAAGGGTCGCAATAGGCCTCGGGGTGCGTGTAGGGGCCGGCGTCTGGACCGCCGCCGTAGAGGAGGTTGGCGTGGCCGAGGCGACCACCGATGGGGTCGCCTCCAGCGCGCCCGGTGCAACGGTAGGAGAGTCGATCACGGCTGGCGACGCTGTCGGTTCATTGATCGCGGTCGGCGTGACCTGCGGCGCGGTGGTAGTAGAGGCACGGACGCCACCCCTTGGCGTCGGCGTCGACAATTCCGCCAGGGAGTCTTCCGGCACGCACGAAATCGCGACGGCGACCGAGAGCGCCGCGATCAGAACGGCCCACGCGGCGATGGCCCGGGCGTGATGACCGCAGCTGACGGTGGGCAGGGGCATGGACTAACTCTAGACGCTGCGGCGCTCGGGTGGCAGATGCCGGACACCGCGATATGCCCGGAGATTGACGCCCGGACGGTCACTCCTGTTCCCGGGGCGACGGCGCATCTGGCGACCGCGGCTTCTCCCGCCCGGCCTCGCGCTGCTCCCCGGAGCCGTACCTGGGCCCCCACCAGCCGGCCAGGCGGTCGGCGGCTTCTCTCTCAGCCCCAAGCGTGCCCGGAAAGTAGTAGCGGTGGCCGCGCAAGTTTTCAGGGAGGTTGTCCATCGCCGTGAAATGCCCCTCGAAGTCGGGCGCGTACTTGCACCCCTTGGCATGGCCCAGGTCCCGCATCAGCCGCGTCGGCGCGTTCCGCAGGTGCAAAGGGGGCGGTTCGTTGCGAGACTGCTGAACGTCACGCGCGGCGTTCGCGATGGCCTGGTAGGCAGAGTTGCTCTTGGGCGCACTGGCAAGGTAAACGGTGGCCTCGGCGAGGGGGATGCGCCCCTCGGGCATGCCAATGAAATGCACCGCCTGCTGGGCTGCGATGGACACCACCAGCGCCTGCGGGTCGGCCAGCCCGACGTCTTCGGCGGCCAGGATGACCAGTCTGCGGGCGATGAACATCGGGTCCTCGCCAGCGTCGATCATGCGAGCAAGGTAGTACAGCGCGGCGTCCGGGTCGGAGCTGCGGACGCACTTGATGAACGCCGAGACCGTGTCGTAGTGCTGGTCCCCTTCGCGGTCGTAACGCGCCTGCCGCTGGAGCGCCGACGACACCGTCTGCACCGTGACCACGCGGACGCCTGGACCGTCAGGGCGCGTCACCTGGGCCGCTAGCTCAAGCGCGCCGAGCGCGGTCCGGGCGTCACCATTGGCCACTCGCAGCAAGAAGCCCCGGGCGTCCGGGTCCAGCCGGACATTCATATCCCCGAGGCCCCGCGCCTGGTCCGACACCGCCCGGTCTATGAGTTTGCCGACATCCTCGTCCGACAGCGGGTCAAGGGTGAACACGCGCGCCCGGCTCAGCAGGGGCGAGATGACCTCGAAGGACGGGTTCTCGGTCGTTGCCCCGATCAGCGTGACGGTGCCTTCCTCGACGTGGGGCAGCAGCGAGTCCTGCTGAGACTTTGAGAACCGGTGGATCTCGTCGACGAACAGGATCGTGCGCTGGCCCTGCTCGCCGAGTCGCCTGCGCGCAGATTCGACCGCGGCGCGCAGGTCGGCGACACCAGATGACACCGCGGAGAGCTGCTCAAAATGCGACTTCGTCGAACGCGCAATGAGACGGGCCAGGGTCGTCTTGCCGGAGCCGGGCGGGCCCCACAGGACCAGCGACGGCACGCGGTCCTCCTCGATCACCTGCCGCAACAGCGCGCCCGGGCCCAGCAGGTGCTGCTGGCCGACGAACTCCTCGATCGTCTCCGGCCGCATCCGGGCGGCAAGCGGCGCAGTTTGCCGCTGAAGGCCCTGCCGGCGGTGTTCAAAAAGCGTCATGGCACGCCGCTACCGGCGCCTGAGCGCCCGCGGCCTCGAAAGCCTGTCTCTGTCTTCGGCCGTCAGTCCCTGTCCCGGCCCCGTGCCTGCCCTCAGTTCGGCGACTGTCACCCCGGTGCCGCCGTCAGCGCCCGCCGCGGCGGTGCGGCGCAAGACATCGGCGTGCCGGTCCAGGAACTGATGCACGGCCTCCCGGAGCGCCCCGCTGCCGTGGCCGTGGATGATATGCACGAATGGGACCGAAGCGACAAGGCACCGGTCAAGGTGCCGGGCGACAGCCGCTGTTGCCTGCTCCACCGTCATCCCGTGCAGGTCGATGCGGTGGTCAACCACGCTCCCAAGACCGGCATGCGGCTTTGCAGGCTGACGGGCGTGCCGCGAGCCCGGCGTCGAGCTCATCTGGACACGGCCTCTGCCAGAGCGGCCGCCACCTGCGCGTCCTCTTCTTCGAGTACCGTCCGAGGGTCGAGCAGCACCTCTCCGTCGGTGATGCGGGCTATGACCGGCGAAGGGGCCCGCCTCAGGCGGGCGCAGAAATCGTCCGGCCCGCCCCGCAGAGCTGGGACCGCCAGGACAAAAGTGGGCATCATCTCGCCAGGGAGGCTGCCCCCGCCGGTCGTGGACTGCCCGGGGCGGACTTCACCGCAGCCGGCAGCGTCACGCCAGGCGGCGGCGCGGCGCTGGAGCGACGCCAGCGGCGCCGAGATCATCCGCCAGATGGGCACCTCCGACTCGGCGGTCCCCTTCATGTACGACATGAGCGTGGCCGAAAGGGCGGCGAGGGTCATCTTGTCAATCCGTACCGCTCTTGCAAGCGGGTGCCGTTCGACCTCGCGCACCAGGGCCTCGCTCCCGCACACCACTCCGGCCTGCGGCCCCCCGAGGAGCTTGTCGCCAGAGAACATCGTCAACGCCACTCCCGCGCCCACGCTGTCCTGCACCGTAGGCTCGTGCGCGAGGCCGTACCTGGCAGTGTCGACCAGGCAGCCCGACCCCAGGTCATGCAGGAGCGGGACGCCCGCTCCCTTCGCCACCACAGTCAGCTCCGCGAGTTCCGGCGTGTGGATAAACCCTGACACCGCAAAGTTCGACGGGTGGACTTTGAGCAGCCCGGCGGTGCGCGGCGTCAGCGCCGCCTGGTAGTCCCGGGCGTACGTGCGGTTGGTCGTGCCCACCTCGACCAGCGTCGCACCGGACTGGCGCATCACGTCCGGCACCCGGAACCCGCCGCCTATCTCCACCGCCTCGCCGCGCGAGACAATCACCTCGCGCCCCGAGGCTGCCGCACTCAGCACCAGTAGCACCGCGGCGGCGTTGTTGTTGACCGCGATGCCAGTCTCCGCGCCGGTCAGCTGCGACAGCAGCTGGCCAATGTGGGCCTGCCTGGAGCCCCGCTTGCCTGTCTCCAGGTCGAGCTCCAGGTCCGAGTAGCCGGCTGCCGCCGCGGCGGCCGCCGCGATTGCCGCCGCGCTTAGCGGGGCCCGGCCCAGGTTGGTGTGCAGCACGACCCCGGTGGCGTTGATGACACGCACAGGCCAGGGCCGCCACGAACGCCGCGCCCTATCAAGGACCGCCTCCACGATCCGGTCGTGCTCCGGAGCGGCCCTGCCCACTTTGACGGCAGCCCGGGCGTCGTCTAGCACCCGTCGGACCAGCTCCGTGACCGCCGACTGAGAATACGCGCCGGCAAGCGCGGCCACGCGGCTCTCCCGCAGCAGCCGTTCGACGCTCGGCAATGAGCGGAGCCCTGAAGCCGTCACGAAAAGCGCAACTCCTGGGTCCGGACCCGTCCGGTGACCCGCCACGGGCGCGGGTCTGCCAAGCGCCACCAAAAGCCGATTCTAGCCGCGTCCGACCCGATCAGGTGCGAATTCGACCACAGCGGCGCCAGCGCAGGTGGCCGCCAGGCTCGTCGCCCGTCCGGCGCGCGCCTCCGCCAGTTCGGTACAATTGGAAGGTTGGGGCTGCGCGAGCCTGGAGCCTGTCGCCAGTGATCACAATCGGGCTGACCGGCGGCATCGGTTCCGGGAAGAGCGAAACCGCCCGCATCCTCCGCGGCCTTGGGGCCAGGGTGTTAGACACCGCCCTGCTTGGGCACAAGGTCTACCGCAAAGGCGCCCCGGCTTTCGATGCGGTGGTCAGGGAGTTCGGGCCGGGCATCACAGGGCCGGACGGCGAGATCGACCGGAAGAAGCTCGGGCCAATCGTGTTTGCGGACCCGGAGAAAAGGAAGCGCCTGGAGGCAATAGTCTGGCCGGGGATCGCCAAAGCCCTGGGCGAGAAACTCGCAGCCGGCCGGGCGGAGCACGCGGCGGTCACCGTCATTGACTCGGCCATGCTGCTCGAAGCGGGCTGGGACTCATTCGCTGACGAGGTCTGGACGGTCGAAGCGCCAGATGAGCAGGTCATAGCCAGGGTCACCAAGCGGAGCGGGCTGGCGGAGGCTGAAGTGCGGCTGCGCATGGCGGCCCAGCTTCCCAACACAGAGCGTCGCAAGCGTGCGAAACTGATAATTCTTAACGATGGCGACCGGGATGCGCTAGAACGCCGTGTAACGCTCGCGTGGAGCGGGCTTACCAAACGTGCAGCGCAAGGAAAAGGTTGAGCGGACGATGGCCACCACTGAAACTGGGTTCCATGAGTACCGGGTTGAAGAGTACATCGTGCGGAAGGAGCCGTTCTACGTCCCGCTCGTGGACGAGATCGAGATCTTCCAGGCAGCCTATCGCCAGAAGGTGCCCATCCTGCTCAAAGGCCCTACCGGCACGGGCAAGACGCGCTTCGTCGAGTACATGGCCTGGAAGCTGGGCCAGCCAGTGACAACCGTCAAGTCGCGGGCCAAATCACAGCCAGAGGCTGAGGGGCATACCAACGGGGCGATACCCCTCGTCACTGTCGCCTGCCACGAAGACATGACGGCCAGCGACCTCATCGGCCGCTATCTCCTTGACGTCAACGGCACCCGCTGGATAGACGGCCCGCTCACACGCGCTGTCAAGGCCGGCGGCATTTGCTACCTGGACGAGGTCGTCGAGGCCCGCAAGGACACGACGGTCATCATCCACCCTCTTACTGACCACCGGCGCATCTTGACCGTTGACAAACTCGGTCAGGTGCTGGAGGCCGCGCCCGGCTTCCTCCTGGTCGTCTCGTACAACCCCGGCTACCAAAACGCGCTCAAGGACCTCAAGCACTCGACCCGCCAACGCTTCGTGGCGCTTGAGTTCGATTTCCCGACTGGTGAACGCGAGGCCAAGATCATCGCCCACGAGGCGGGCGTGGACCACGAGACGGCGATGCTCCTCGCCAAGCTGGGCGAGAAGATACGCAACCTCCGCGAGCACGGCCTTGACGAAGGCGCAAGCACGCGCGTCCTCATCTACGCTGGCCGCCTTATCAAGGAGGGTGTCTCGCCCAGACGCGCCTGCCAGGTCTCCGTTACCTGGGGCATCACCGATGACCCTCAGGTGCAGCGCAGCATCGACGAGGTGGTGACCTCGATATTCCCGTGACCGACGGGCCGGGGCCCCAGGCCGCCCTCGCGGGC
>CAYWBD010000359.1:0-8722 GCA_964456315.1 uncultured Thermoflexus sp. | reverse complement strand
CCAGTGCGTGCTAGTCGAGTCAGACGGCCAGACGGGCGTGCTGACCGGCGACCTCTTCCACAACGTGGCGCAGGTCACGGAGCAGACCTGGTGCCCGATGTACGACTGGAAGCCAGAGGTCTCCCGCGTCTCCCGGGCGGGGGTCCTGGGCAGGGCGCAGGCAGGCAAATGGCTCGTGTTCTCGGGGCACCTGGGGGTGGGCCGCAGCATCGGCCGCGTCGTGGAGCGTGATAGCAAGCCGGCCTGGGAGGCGGTCGTATAGGAACAGTCCCGGCCCCCTCTCCCGGCGGGAGAGGGTTGGGGTGAGGGGCACGTATCACCCGACGACGGGCTGGCCCTGTCGGCGCGCCGTCCGATCACTTCACGATGAACGTGCCGTCAAAGCGCAGGCAGTCCTCGACGCACTCCAGGTACATGGGCATCAGGTCGGGTAGCGCCCGCAAGGCCGCCACAGCGAAGAACCGTGCGTCCAGCGTTTCGTTGGTGTTCGTCACGAGCGTCCCCGACCACTTGTCCACTCTGAACGCGACCGTGAAAAGCTGCCCCTTTCCTCCGGACGGCGGCTTGAACCGCGGCTCCGTGTAGACGGCGAACGCCTCCTCAGACTCGACTATGAGCCCGGTCTCCTCCCGGACCTCACGTCGCAGGCAGTCGGTCACGGACTCGCCCGCCTCGATACCGCCGGCGGGCAGGGCCCACATCTTGTTGTCGCTCCGCCGGATGAGCAGCACGCGCCCTTCCGCGTCCAGCAAGACGGCGCGGGCAGCAGGGATGATGAAAGGCCTGGGCGTGGTCAACTGTGGACTCCGTCCCGGTCGCCTCAGCGGGAGGCAACGGCGTTCTTACCTCGGAGGCGACCAGGTCACAAGCCAGGGCGTCTGCGGCGCCGCCCACTTGAAGCGCACGCCGCCTTCGTACGGGACCAGCGAATCCCGGACTGCGCGCTCAAGCTTCGCGGCCAGCGGCGTGCCCGGCGCGACGAACAAACGAGCCATGCTCTCTTCGATTGCCTGGTCTGCGCTATCGAAGCCGCGCGGCTCCCTGGGCGGAAGCGCCTTCGATTGGTACCGGATGCCCATCTCCTTCAGCAAGGCCTCAAACTCCCGGAGGCACGGCAGCTCCAGGCGTGCTTCGCCGTGGACGAGGGGCCATAACGGGAAATACGTCGAGGCCGCAGGCCGGTCGAACACGATCACCGCGACCAGCCGGCGTGCGTGGGCATTGAGTTTTTGGACGAACGGCGCGGGGTCTGCCACGGTGTAGAGCACGTGGGAGCAGACGACCACGTCAGCCGGCCCGACCTGTGCCTCTTCCCACGTGGCCGCCACCACCGTCAGGTCCTTCACACCCCGCTCAGTCGCCGACGCACTCAGCCGCTGACGCATGCTCTCTGACGGCTCCACGGCGACCAGCTGCGCACACTTCTGCGCCAGAGGCAGCGCGATGCGGCCCCCGCCTGCGCCCACGTCCAGCACCGTGTCCGTGGGCCGCACCAGCTCCAGCAGCGCTTCAACGCTCGGGTCCCGGCCGCTGTCGCCCTCCCTGACGGGGGCGAACCGGTGCGCGAAAGCCTTCCAGTAGTCTGGCCCTGCGGCCGCGCCGTGACGCACGCGCTCCGCTTGGTCGTGCTCGGCACGCACCATGTCGGCCCACCGGTGTGACATCGGCTGCCCAATGGGCTTGGTCCTGGCCATGTCTTTCTTCTCCCGAGTTTGACGCAGGCCCCTGCGCTCCGTACCCTCAGCCTCCGACCGCCTCTGCTGGGGCCTGCGGCGCCGTCCAGGTGAGCCGATGGCGCCGCCAATGCGTAGAGGGTAAGTATGGACGTGAACCGCAACGCGCCGCTTGTGGTGCGCCGGGAGATCGAGATCTTCGCGCCGCCGGAGATGATCTGGGAGTGGCTGAGCCGCGTCGAGCTCTGGCAGGACTGGCACCCGGAAATCTCACGGTCGCACTGGGCCGCGGGTCAGGGGCCCAATGGCGTCTTAAAATGGCGCCTGAGGAAGGTGATTGGCGTGACGGCGCAAGTCGAGTCCTGGCACGAGCAGAACGAAATTGGCTGGGTCGGCCATGCGTGGTCAACGACGGTTCGCCAGGTGTTCCGTATCCGCGGCGACTTCCGGAAAACGAGAATCGTAACCGAAGCGTCGGTGGAAGGCCCGGGGTTTGGGTTCCCGCCCCTGCGCGCCGTTGTGCAAAGCCAGCTTGAGCGCACAAGCGAGCTGTGGCTGGGGGCGCTGAAGACCAAGCTTGAGTCTGAAAAGACGCGGGTACGTATCGGCGGTACGACCCCGCCGCCGCCCAAGACGCCGATCGCACCAATTGGGGCGCCCAGGCAGTAGGCGCAGGTGTCGGACCGGGCCATGTCGGGAGGCGGGAATAGTCAGCCGACCGGCTGGCCTTGGCTCATCCGCCGCCTGTGCTCCCGCCATCTCATTTAGCTGACCTGGAGGAAGACTGATGCACCTGGGTATAGCCGGATACGGGCCGAGCGAAATCAAGAAGCTGGACGGCGCGACGGTGCGCAAGGTCAAAGAGCTGGGCTTCACCGTCCTGGCCGTGCGCATCGCCGACCCGGTGTCTGTCAATGACCGCGACATCGCCCGGACAAAGTCGCTGTTCGCTGACGCCGGCCTGCTGATCGGCCAGACCAATGGCAACTACGGCGGCGGGTTGTGCAGCGCCAACGACAACGAGCGCTCGGCCGCAGTCAAGTTCCTCAAGCGCATGGTGAACATCACCAAGAAGCTGGGTGGTCCGAACACGTACTTCCGGCCCGGCAGCTTGAACAAGAACGGCGCCTGGCTGCCACACCGGGAGAACCGGTCTCCTGCCGTGTTCGACAGGCTGGTGGACAGCGCCCGCCAGGTCTGCTCGGTCGCAGAGAACGAAGGCGTGATGCTTGCGGTCGAGGGCGGAGTCGTTTGCCCGCTCTACTCGCCGGAGAGGGTCAAGGACTTTCTCGACGCCGTCGGGTCCAAGATGATCGGGCTGAACATGGACCCGGTCAACTTCGTTGGCTGCATAGAGGACGCCTACAACACCACCGCTCTGCTTGACCGCTTCTACACCCTGTTGGGCGGCCGCATCGTCGGCGCGCACGCGAAGGACTTCAAACTCATCGATGCTCTCCTCCCTCACTTCGAGGAGGAGGTGATCGGCGCGCCGGAGGCCATGCTTGACGAGGTGGCGTTCCTGAAAGGGATGCAGAAGGCGTGCCCGTCGGCCCACGTGCTTGTAGAGCACTACCCGGACGACAAGGTGCCTGCCGCCGCCGCTGGTCTCAGGAAGTTTGCAGAGAAGGCTGGCGTGCGCTGGGACGGGAAGTAGGGCCCAGTCGGCACGGGCGTGCAGGGTCAGACTGACCTTGGCGCCGGACTCCGCGGGCCAACTGTCCCCTCTCCCAGCGGGAGAGGGTCAGGGTGAGGGGTAAGGCCGGCCAGCGCATGGGCCCCTCGACCCATTCGACAAGCTCAGGGCGAGCGGCGCCTGCCGCCCCCGATCGCTCGGCCGGCTCAGGGCGAACAAGTAGCGCTTCCTATGAAACCGCGTTTGCTGCCGGTGCGTAAATCACGCGTAGGAAGCGAGCACGCCGGCCCAGAACCGTGCACTGGACCGACTGCTCGCTTCTCATTTAATCGCGGTACGCCAACGGCGGGCCTTCCCGCTCCATCCGGCGCCGCGCCTTCGCCGCGCCGCCCGAAGGCGGCCCCCACTCCGACATGGCATCGCCATGATGCTGGACGTGAGGCCGCGACCGGCCGCGCCCTACTCCCACCTGAAGATACGCGTCGCCAGCAGGAACGTCCCGCCCGTCCAGGCCAGAAGCCCAGTCAGTTCCGGCCACAGCGACGCCAGGCTGGCGTTATCCAGTGCCACGGCGCGCAGGCCGTCCGCCAGGTACGTCAGTGGCAGGTACTGGCTCACCGCCTGCACCCACTCCGGCATGGCGGCCACCGGGAAGAACACGCCTGACAGGAACATCATCGGCAGCGAGATCACGTTCGCCAGCGGCGCGGCGGTATCCTCGGACTTCGCCCACCCAGAGACGGCCAGGCCCAGGGCGATGAACAGTGTGCCGCCGAGCATTGCGAAAATCGTAAGGTTGACCCAGGAAGAGATGCCCTCGCCTATCGAGACGCCGAGCACCAGGATGCCCACGATCAGCAGCACGTAGGTCTGCATGATCGAGACGACCAGCCTCGTCACCACCTGCCCGGCGAGCACGTGTTGCGGCCCGATCGGCGCAGCGCGCAGCCTGCGCAGGATGCCCCTTGACTTGTATGCCACGAGCGTGAACGCCACCCCGAATATGCCGCCCTGCATGATGGCCATCGCGGCGACGCCGGGCACAAGGAACCCCTTGTAGCCCTGTCCCTTGCCCTCCAGCTCGGCCTGGGACACGGTAAAGCGGCTCTCCAGGCGGTACTGGTCCGGCACAACGGCGA
Organism: uncultured Thermoflexus sp.; assembly: GCA_964456315.1. Taxonomy (GTDB): domain Bacteria; phylum Chloroflexota; class Dehalococcoidia; order Lucifugimonadales; family Lucifugimonadaceae; genus SHXW01. The sequence continues at coordinate 4,274 of CAYWBD010000359.1, read as the reverse complement.
TCTCCTGGAAGACCTCTTCCAGAGTGCCGGCGAGCACGCTGGAAACGATGCCCCGCTCCTGGGGTTTCCGGGAGTCGTAGGCCACGCCCACGGTTGTCACCCGGCCCGGTGCGCCGAAATCAGCCGGGATCTCCAGCACCGCGTCCACGTCGCCCTTGCGGAGCTTTTCCAGCAAGGCCTGCCGGTCGCCGGTCTCGATATCAAGCAGCGTTTCGTCGGCCCCGCCGCTCAGGGCGGTCACCAGTGCACGGGAAGCCTGGTTACCCGCGGCGTCCACGATGCCGACCTGAGGCGGCGAAAAGCGGTCGAAGTTCATCAGCCCGAAGATGAGCATGATGAGCATCGGGAAGAACAGCGACCAGAACAGCGCCTGCTTGTCCCGGAAGTACATCTTCAGCGACGCGACTGTCAGCGCACGGTAGAGCCGCATTGGTCCAGGTTCTCTCCCTCATACCCACGGACTTCGCGGGGGCAGGCTCTCAGTATCTGCCGCTCGGAGAGCGGTACAGGCACAGCCCGCAGGGTTTCAGCCCTCCCTCAGGGCATGGCCGGTCAGGTTGATGAACACGTCTTCAAGCGTCGCCTGGCGCGCCTTGCGCTCATTCTTGAACCCGGTGCCGAGGAGGGCGTCTATGAGCGCGTCGGGCGAGTCGATGGCCACGATGCGGCCGCGGTCCATGACCGCGACGCGGTCGCACAGCTCCTCGGCCTCTTCCATGTAGTGAGTGGTCAGTACGACAGTTTTGCCGCTGGCCTTGATCTTCTTGATCAGCTCCCAGGTGTGACGCCGGGACTGCGGGTCGAGTCCGGTCGTGGGCTCGTCCAGGAACAGCACGACGGGGTCGTTGACCAACGCCACGGCGATGGACATGCGCTGCTTCTGTCCGCCCGACAGCGGCTTGAAGTACGACTTCGCCTTTTCGGACAGCTCAACGAGGTCCAGGATCCTGACGGGGTCCACCTTGCGGCTGTAGAGCTCGCCGTAGAGTCGGAGGAGTTCCACCAACGTCAGATGGTCGAAGAACGCCGAGGTCTGGAGCTGGACGCCCGTGATTCGCTTCACGGCGTTGGGGTCCTTCGCCACGTCGATGCCGTCTACAGATGCCGTACCTGAGTCGGCCTCGCGCAGCCCCTCCAGGATCTCCACCGTCGTGGTCTTGCCGGCGCCGTTTGGGCCGAGCATCCCGAAGACCTCGCCGCGCTTGACCTCAAACGAGACGCCGTCGACAGCCTGGAGGTCGCCGTAGCGCTTCTTCAAGTCCCGCGCCACGATCACGGGCGCCGCGCCGTTGCTTCCGTGCATTCCGTCCATGCTGTCCCTCTCACCGGGCAGGTTAGAGCCGGCCCAGGTTACGACGGTAGCACCGGGAAGACCTGGTGAGCGCATGGCGCGGCAGGATGGCCGCGGCAGGGACCAGGATTTTAGGCCGCGACCGGCGCGTACAATTCGCGTCGCCTAAAGTTCGCGAACCGTGGCCCGGAGAGTGGCTTGCCTGCGTCTCGGAAATACACAGTCGACGAGGCCAACGCGCTTGTGGCCTGGCTCGAAGCGACGTTCGTTGAGATTAGCCGTCAGCGCACGCTCGTCGAGAGCGCGCTAACCGGACTGGCAGGCCTTGGCCGCCACACGAGGGCCAACGGGCACGGCGACACGGACGAAAAACTGCGTGATGCGAAGCGGGTCGCCGAGGCGGCCCGGGAGCGCCTGCGAGAGCTGCTAGGGTCGGTGGTCGAGAAGGACATCGAGGTCCGGGACCTGGCTACCGGGCTGGTGGACTTTTTAGGCGAGCGGGACGGCCGGGATGTCTGGCTCTGCTGGAGGGCAGGAGAGCCTGCCGTCGGCCACTGGCACGAGCTTGACCGCGGGTTTTCAGACCGGAAGCCGCTGTGACGCTTTCCCCTCACCCGGACCCTCTCCCGCCGGGAGAGGGGCTGAGGACCTCGCTCACCCGCGCCCCGGCTCGCCGGGCCACCCGGTCCAGGCGGGAAAAGAGATGCGGAGCGCCTGATGTTCCTTGAAGCTGTCAGGCGGCTCTACGATTACCAAGCCTCGGTCACAGAGCGGGTCCTCGCCCAGGCAGCGCTGCTTACGCCGCAGCAGTTCACCGCGTCCGTCGTGGCCGGTCAGCCGTCTGTGCGGGATACGCTCGTGCACATCTGCGACACACAGGTCACCCACCTCTCGTGGTGGGACGGCAGCCTGTCGGGCGAGGAATCATGGCGTCGCGTCTTTCCGCCTGAGAACTACCCGGACGCCCGCGCTGTCCGTCTGTGGTGGGATGCGGTGCGTCGCGACACGCAAAGGTTCATCGACACGCTGTCAGGCGACGCCGACCTTGAGCGCGTCTACAGTCGCACCAGACGGGACGGGCAGGTGCAGTCGAGGCAACTCTGGGAGATGATGCTGCACGTAGCCAACCACGGCACCCAGCACCGCAGCGAGGTCGCGCTGATGCTGACCGCGCTCGGCCGCTCACCGGGCGACCTAGACCTGCTTTAGGGGCGTTGGCCTGGGATACCGGGCCAGCGGCGCCACTGGCCCGCAGCCTCACGGCCTTGGAGGGCGACACCGGCCATGCCAGACTTCGACATTGTCATCTCCGGCGCAACGGTCATCGACGGGACCGGGGCCCCCGGCTACCCGGCCGACGTAGGCGTAAAGGCCGGTCGTGTCGCGGCCATTGGCGGCCTACGTGACGTGGCGGCCCGCAGGGTCATCGACGCCCACGGGCTCGTGGTCTGTCCGGGCTTCATAGACACGCACGTCCACACCGATGCCGCGCTGCTCAATGAGCCCCAGCACCCTAGCGGGCTGCGCATGGGGGTCACGGCGGAGGTGCTCGGGCAGGACGGCCTGTCCTACGCGCCGATGTCGCCGGAAAACTACCGGTCCTACAGCCGCTACATGTCTGGCCTGTGCGGGACGCCACCCCAGGACCGAGACATGTCCAGCATCTCCGCCTTCCGTTCGCACTACCACCGCAAGTGCGCGGTCAACACCGTCGCCCTCATCCCGCACTGCGCCATCAGGCTGGGCGCCCTGGGCTTCACCGACGCCCCGCTCACGGGCGCGGCGCTGGAAAAAGCACGGCGCATCGTCCGGGAGGGCATGGAGCAGGGGGCGGCTGGGGTGGCCATTGGCCTGGGGTTCTTCCCGTCGGCGTGGGCGGACACCGCAGAGCTAATCGAGCTTGCGAGGGCGGTTGGCGAGGCCGACGGCGTGTTTGTCGGCCAGCACCGGTTCTTCCACTTCGAGAGGGCCTACCAGGGCGGAGGCGACGCCGAGTTCTTAGAGATTGGCAGGCGCTCGGGCGCCAAAGTCCACCTGGCGCATTACTTTGTCCACGAGTTTCCCGCCGATGTCCCGGACGCCGAAGCTGATGATGACGTTATCGTCCGCCAGGCCGTCGACGGACTCATGCGCGGGATCGACAAGGCGAAGGCCGATGGCATCGACATCACGCTCGACGCCTACCCCTACCCGGCGGGCTCGACCATGCCTGCCTGCCGGCTGCCGGGCTGGGCCGTAGAAGGCGGGACGGACCAGATCGTCCGCCGTCTGAAAAGCAAGTCGGAGCGGGCGAAGATAACCGCCTATCTGGAGGAGCGGCACGGCGATTCGCTGGGCGACAGCGTGTTCACGTACATCGGCTCTGAACGCAACCGGCGCCTGGAAGGCATGGCCTGGAGGGACGTGGCGAAGGAGTCCGGAGAGTCTGTCGCCGAAATGGTCTGCCGCGTCATGGCCGAGGAGGACCTGGCGTGCGGCCTGCTTGTGTCGCCGCCAAAGAGCACACGGACCTGGCGCATGATCGAGGCAGGCGTCATGGAGTTGCTGCGCCGGGACGACTACACGGTAGGCTCGGACGCCATCCCCGTCGGCGGCATGCCGCACCCGCGTGCATACGGCGCATTCCCCCGCATCCTGGGCAGGCTGCGGAGGCGACACGGTGCGCGCCTGGAGCCGCTGATCCACGCCATGACCCAGCGCCCTGCCCGGAGGTTCAGGCTGCGCGGGCGCGGCGTGGTCGAGGTGGGCGCATTCGCCGACCTCGTGGTCCTCGACCCGGCACGCATCAACGACACGGCGACCTATGAGGACCCCAAGTCGTACCCCGAAGGCATCCCGTACGTATTGGTAAACGGCAAGGTCGCTGTGGACAGCGGCCGCTGCACGGGCGTCCTCGCAGGCGAGAGCCTGGCCCCGTCATAGGCGGCCCTCTGGCCATCCTCCCCCCTTGCCCAAGACGGGCCTCCGCCAGAACTGAGCGCGG
>CAYWBD010000358.1:0-3345 GCA_964456315.1 uncultured Thermoflexus sp. | reverse complement strand
ATCAGCCCGTCTACAAGCTCCAGGGCGCACTTCATGATGTACTCGTGGGCGCGGTGGATGGGGTTGCGGGTCTGGAAGCCGACGACTGTCGCCCACCCCTTTTCCTGGAACAGGGCGCGGGTCTGGGCAGGGGTGCGGTCGGCGTGCGCGTAGATGGGCAGCGGCTTCTGGGCGAAGGCCTTGACCTTGCCGCCGAGCAGCACATCGCCCTGCTTCATGAGGTTGGCCACGCCGGGGTGCGCCTCGTCGGTGGTGCGGAAAACCTGGGTGGCCTCACGCGCCTTGTCGTAGGGGTACTTGTCCTCGACCGTCATTGCGCCGAGGAGTGCGCCCTCCTGCGACGAGAGCGCGGCCTCCGAGCCGGGTTTGAGGCGGTCGGCGGTGGCTTTGTCGGTGGACAGGGTGATCGGGACCGTCCACGGCAGGCCGCTGGCAAGCGCGGAGCGCTCGACGGTGCCGCGGTAGTCGGCCTGCGACATGAACCCTTCCAGCGGCGAGAGCGCGCCGATGGAGATCATGCGCAGGTCGGCGGTTTCCCGCGCATTGAGTTTCAGCGAGGGCAGGGCAGGGGCGCGCTTGCGCAGGTCTTCGCCTTCTGCGTGGGAGAGGACGCGGTCGACGAGTTTTCCGCCGTGGGGTTCGATCATGTGGCTAGTTTGACCCCTCACCCTGACCCTCTCCCGCAAGGGGAGAGGGGATGACTGACCGCCTGACCCTCTCCCGCAAGGGGAGAGGGGATGACTGACCGCCTGACCCTCTCCCGCAAGGGGAGAGGGGACAACCTTCTGCTCGGGCCTCTCCCGCATGAGAAGAGGGGACAACAACCTGCGCTCCCCGAAGGTGTTGGGGAGATGGGGCTTCCGTACGATTGCTACCGGTGGGCGGCGCCGACGACGTGCAGGCCGCACTCCTTGGCGTTGGGGTCTGACTCCCACCACCAGCGCCCAGCGCGCAGGTCTTCGCCGGGTTTGATGGCGCGAGTGCAGGGGTCGCAGCCGATGCTCGGGTAGCCCTGGTCGTGTAGGGCGTTGTAGGGCACCTGGTTGTCGTCCACGTACTTGCGGACCTGATCGAAGCTCCAGTTCGCGAGCGGGTTGACCTTGTGGAGCCCAAAACCCTGGTCCCACTCGACAATCCCTATCCTGCCCCGGTCCATGCCCTGGTCCCGCCGCAGGCCGGTCACCCAGGCGTCCAGCCCGGACAGCGCCCGCTTGAGAGGCTCCACCTTGCGGACGCCGCAGCAAGCCTTCCGGTTGTCGACACCCTTGTAAAACAGGTTGTAGCCCTTCTCGCCGACCATCTTGGACACCGCGGTCATCTCGGGCAGGAAGGCCTCGACGTTCGCGCTGTAGCGCAGGCGGGTCTGGTCGATGACGGTATACGTCTCTGTTGGGAGGCGCAGGGTGTCGAGCGTCATGAGACGGGCCTTCGGGTTCACCCGCCAGTACATGTCGAACAGCGCCACGTCCTCGAGGCCGAAGCTGGACATCTGAGCCACGCGGCTTCCAAAGTGCTTGTCGGCCCAGGCGAGGACCTCTTTAGGCGGGGCTGACTCGAACCGCGCGTTGACCTGGGCAATTTCGGCGTCGGTCATGCGCGTGCCTGCGACTGTCATCGGGGTCCCCTCCGGCTGTCTGCCACTGTCCTGCCGGCGCACCGCCAGCGCGGCGCGCTAAGAATTCAACCCGCAGCGGACGCTGGGGTGCAACAAAAACCCCCTGGGCCACGCTGCCGCAGGGGGCGGGTCACGACGCTGTCTGCGCGCCACCCCAACTGGCTCCTGTTGCGTGCGCAACAGCCGCACCCATCGAATGTCCGTTCATGATCGCCCGGCAGTATAACACTACGATGCCGGAAACCGTCACCGCCCGCTGCCAGCCGGGACACGCTACCCTTTCTGTTGTTTCGGCGGGATGCCGGGGCCGCAGGTACGGTGTGCGAGGTTCCTGGAGGGGAGATGACGCAGCGATTTGCCGGAAAGGTTGCGATCGTAACCGGCGCCGCATCGGGGATAGGGCGGGCCACCGCGCTGGCGCTTGCCGACGAGGGCGCGGCCGTGGCGCTGGTCGACGTCGACCGCGCAGCCGGCGAGGACGCGCTCCGGGAAGCCGTCAGCAGGGGGGCGCGTGCCATCTTCGTGGAAGCTGACGTGTCGAAAGAAACTGACGCGCGGCGGCTTGTTGACCAGGCGGTGACCGCGTTCGGGGGCCTGGACATCTTGGTTAACAACGCCGGCGTGGCCTTTGCCGCGCCCGCGACGGAGACCTCCGAGGCCGACTGGGACCACGTGATGGGCGTCAACCTCAAGGGCGCCTTCCTGTGTTCCAAAGCTGCTGTGCCGGCGATGGCCAGGCGCGGGGGCGGGGCGATCGTGAACATCGGCTCGGTGGCCGGCGCGCGTGCGCCGAGGCGGTCGGTCGCCTACTCGGTGTCCAAGGCGGGCCTGGCCGCGCTGACAAGGGCAATGGCCGTGGACCACGCCGCGGAGGGCGTCCGCGTCAACAGCGTGGCCCCCGGGATGACCGACACCCCCATGTTGCGGCGGGCGGCCGAGGCAGTATCGCCGGGCGACCCGCAGGCCGCGTTCGAGGCCTGGGCGAAGGGCCTGCCCCTGGCCCGTCCTGGCACTGCGGACGAGATCGCTGCGGCCGTGCTCTTCCTGGCGTCGCCGGCAGCGTCTTTCATCACCGGCGCCGTGCTGGATGCCGATGGCGGCGCCGGCGCGAGCTTGATGTAGGGCGCGTGCGCGTGCGTGGTCCGGACCCAGTGGCAGATGCACTTGCGAGACCTTGCGGTCACCCTGGCGGGTAGACCACCCGAATCTGGCGACCGTACAATCGCACCCGGTTATGCGAGGCCCGTGCCAGCGCTGATAGGCGCCAGTCGCAGACCTCCAGTCTTGTGCTTCGGAGTAGTTGGGAGACACCAATGACCACAACAAAGCCCCGCGCCGCGGCGCCCCGCTACACCGGCGAGCAGATCGAAGAGCTGCAGCAAGTCGCCGCGGACCACCTGTTCATGCACGGCTCCCAGACCAACGACTGGAAGGGCGACCTGAAGGTGTTCGTCAAGGGCGAGGGCTGCTGGGTCACAGACATCCAGGGCAACCGCGTCCTCGACGGCATGGGCGGGCTCTGGTACAAGGCCGCCGGCTATGGCCGCAAGGAGATCGCCGACGCCATGTACGAGCAGGCGCTGGCCATCGAGTCGCCGCCCGCTCCCGGCGCCTGCGTGCCCACCATCCAGCTGGCAGGCAAGGTCGCAGAGCTTTATCCCGACCACAACTGCCGCGTGTTCTTCGTGTCGGGCGGGTCCGAGGCCGTCGAGACCGCGGTCAAGATGGCG
>CAYWBD010000357.1:0-1778 GCA_964456315.1 uncultured Thermoflexus sp. | reverse complement strand
CAGAAGAGCGTCATCTTCTCTTCCAGCGGGCGGGGCGAGTTGACCATGCGGTAGAACCAGCGACCGTTCCAGACGCCGGTGTTGTCCTGGTTCACCAGGTGCGGGTAGTAGCGGACGAGGAGGTCCTCGTCGGGCTCGGGGCGCCGCTCGGGGTGGATGAGGTCCTCGACGACCTCCTCGTAGGGCCTGCTTGCCTGTCGCTCAAGCTCGTCCCGTGAAGCGCCGAACCCGGCGCGCCGCAGGAGGTGGGCCATCAGGGCGAGACGGTCGTCAGCCATAGCTCCTCCGGGCGGTGATTAGCGGGTGGCCGCTGAGATCAGGCGGTACGGGGAAAACGCGGGCCACTGCACGGCGGCAGAATATACATTATCCGGTGAAGCCGGGCGAACCTGGCGGCCCGGACGGAGCGACCAGCAGGGAACGGCCTGGAGGGCAGCACTACGCATGAAGCTCTCACTGTCCACCCGCGTGGCTGAGGCGCCTCGGCGCAAGGACCTGGCCCTGATGGACCTGCCAGAGCTTGCAACCCTGGCGCGCGGCAGCGGGTACCGCGCGCTGTGCATGCGGGCGTCGCAGGTCGGCGTCGAGACGAGCGCGGCCGGGCTGGTCGCCGCGAGGAAGGCGCTGGATGGTCTGGGGCTGACAGTCTCGATGGTGACCGGGAACATCGACGTGCCGGCGAACAACGAGCGCGCCGGTCTCGCTCTGCGGGAGATCGGCAGGCACTGCGATGTAGCGCAGGCGCTGGGCGCCGACCTCATCCGCATCGGCATGAAGGCGCACACCGACATCCCGTGGGCGCGCCGGGCCTGCGACGAGGCCGCCGAGCGCGGCATCCGCCTGGCGCACCAGTGCCACACCTGCACGCTGTTCGAGACGGTCGACCTGTCGTTGCAGGTGGTCGAGGACGTAGGCCGCAAGAACTTCGGGGTCATCTATGAGCCGTCGAACCTGCTGACCTGCGGGCAGGACTACGGCCCGGAAACCGTCCGGCGCCTTGCCCCATACCTGTTCAACGTCTACATCCAGAACATGTGGCTGCACCCGGGCGGGGCGCAGACCATTGAGACCTGGGTGAACGGGCCGGTGAGGTTCGACCTCGTGCCCTTCGGCGACCCGCGCGGCATCGATTTCAGGAAGATGTTCGACGCGCTGGGCGAAGCAGGCTACGGCGGCTACGTGACGGTCCACCACAACGTCGCCGACGGCCTCGACATCGGCGACGGCGTCAGGCAGTTCGCAGACTACCTGCGGTCAGTCGCGGACTTCGAGTAGGCGGGCGGCGGTGGCCCTCGTTCTCCAGTCTGTTGGCAACCAGTCGTAGCGGCGTGCCGACGCAGGGGCGCAGTTTGACCGTGACGGGGGCGTTTGCTAGGCTCACGCCGATCTCAGCAATAGTTGCTGACGGACGCAGACGAAGAAGCAGGCCGGGGAAGCGCCAGCCCGTTCGTCCCGCACGGCGCCCGCTTGTTGACCCGGGCTTCCTGGCCTGCGCGGCTGGTTGGCGCGGTGTATTGGAATCATTCGGAGGGACCTCGATGAGAATGAACATCTGGCGTAACTGGACAGGCCGCGCTGCGCTGATGGCCGCTGCCGCGTTGGTAGCCGTAACGGTGGCCTGTGGCGGCGAGGAAGCAGCCGCACCCGCCCCCGCACAGCCCAAGGCGCCCGACCTGCCAGCCCTGCCGGCAGCTGCGGCGACCGCGAGGCCCGCCTCAACAGCAGCCCCTGTGGCCACCGCGACCCGCTCGGCGGCCCCGGCCGTCGCCGCCACGGCC
>CAYWBD010000356.1:0-10520 GCA_964456315.1 uncultured Thermoflexus sp. | reverse complement strand
TCAGTCACCCTTGACGAAGAGGTCGAGACGGATCAGCACGCCGGCAAAAGTTGGCCTTGCTCGCATCCTCCGGCGCCCATCCTGCACCACAGACCCGGCCGGGGCCCCTCGACAAGCTCGGGGCGAGCGGGGGCCTCCGGCGCGTCTGCAGACAGGCCCTACGCCGCGCGGTCCTTGCGGTATCTCTGCCAGATTGCGAGGCCCAGCGGGAACAGCAACAGGCCGAGCATGCCGGCCGATGCGGACCCGCCGCTGTCGTTACAGCCACCGCTCGGCTTCGGGACTGGCGTGCCGGTTGCTGCGGGTTGCGGAGTAGGCGACGGCACGACGCTGGCCAGCGGAGTTGGCGTCGCCGTCGGTGTTGGCGTCGCGGTGGCGGTCGGCGTCGGCGTCGGAGTGCGCGTCGGCTCAGGGGTGAATGTTGGCGTCGGGGGCACGCGGGTCGCGGTCGGAGTTGGGCTCGGCGTGGGTGTGGGCGTCGGCGGTACCGGCGTGGCCGTTGGCGTGGGCGTTGGGATAGGCGGGAAAACCAGGTTCACGTCTTCCCTGAACGCCTCAGGCACGAACTGAATGGTCTGCGTCGCCTTGAACGTGCCGATGAAGAACTCCACGGGCCGCTTGCTGTATTTTTCGAGGATGGGGTTGACCACCAGCGTGAAGCGGCCCGCGGTAACCACGGCCGGCGCGGTGACGTAGTCGTCAATCTTTGCGAATATTTCGGTCCCGTCCGAAGGCACGCTGTTCCCAGCGATTATCCGGCCTGCATAGAACGACGGCTGCAGCACGACGGGCGTAGCAGTCGGGGTGAGCGTCGGTGTGGGCGTGGGGATCGGTGCGCTGTCAAACGTCAGGTCCAGCGCGCGCAAGATGGGCAGCGACCAGGCGCAGCTGAGGCAGGCGCGGCCATCTGAGAACAAAGGCGCGAACGGCGTGGTCTCTCTGGCCTTGACCTGGCCATCGAGCCAGAACTCTATGTTCTGGCCTTCGGCCGCTGTGTTCGGGCCGACGACGAGGCCGACGTAGCGTCCGGGTGAAGCCTCCCCCAGGACGATGGGCCGAGACTGGTATGTGGCGCCGACCCTCGCTGTGAGCCTCAGACCGTTAGGCGCGGGCTGACCGGCGATGGTCACATTGCCTTGCAGGATGATCGACCGGAAGTCCGGAGGCCGGTCCTGCGAAAGCGCGGGCTCAGCGCCGGTGAGGAGAGTAATGCCCCAGGCAATGGCGAGCGCGGCCATACCGATGGCGAACAGTTTCAAACGCATTCAGGATTCTCCAACAACTTGCTGAGTCTAATGTAATACGTGCCCAGTTACGAAAGTGTTGCGTGACCGGGATTAGGGCAAGTTCCGACCAGTTCGCCCTTCCCACCCTTCGGCTGTTCCCTTGCCCGCTCCCCAAAGGCCCCGCTAAAGAAGAGGCCCCGCTCTGGTAGAGCGGGGCCTCTTCCATTTACGCTGTTTCCGGACGGGTTACGGGGTGATGGAGCCGGTGGCGTCTGTGATGTTCACCCACAGAGCGTCGCCGATCTTCACGCCCATACCGCTGGTGACTTCCTCGAACCCGAGGGTGGTCGGGTTGTAGCGGTAGACACGAGTCTCGACCACACCGTTGAAGTAGTCGGAAGCCGTGACCACCGTGGCGCCGCGCAACAGGGTCGCGCCAGATGCGCCCTCGGTCTGGATCCTGCTCGGGTCCGAGACCCCGATCAGGTTCCAGCCCTTCGCCACCGGGATCGACGTGATCGGAGGCGGCGAGCCCGCTGATGGGTCGACCGGGCCAACCAGGAGCACCTTTGTCGGCTCGAAGTTGGTGGTGTGCACCCAGTAGCCAGGCCCGGCCATGATCGCCGTCAGAGGCCGCTCGGTCGTGCTCTTGAACGCGCCGCTCGTTGCGTCCCGGGTCGTGATGCTCCACGGGTTCGCGGGGTTCGTCGCGTCGTAAGCCACCACCTGGTCAATGCTCTTGTTCGTGAACACCGACTCTATAGCGGCGTCCACCGGGTTCGACGGCACGGACACTGCGTTCCAGCCGGCGAAGAAGGTCATGTCGAAGGTCTTCCGGTCTACGACTGTGAACTTGAAGGACACCGCCGCGTTCGTGTTGCCCGCCGCGTCCGTGGCCTTGGTGGCCGCGATCGCAACAGTGTGCTCGGCGTTGGTCAGGTTCGCAGCCGGGACCATGAAGAACTTCTTCTTGTCGCTCTGCGCGACGAGCGTTGCGGTCACGTCCACGGTGTCAAGTGTCACTGCGGTGATCGTGATGCTCGACAACTCACCCGCGAAGTCCAGGGTGATGAACGGCTTCTTGGAGCTCGTCGTGAACGTTGTTGTGCCTGTCTGGCCGGTCACGGTAACGGTCGGGGCCGTGAAGGCGAGGTCAACTGTGTAGCTCTTGGTCGTGCTGTTGCCGGAGGTTGCGACGTTGCTCGCGGAGTCGCTCGCGTTGACCCGAATCCGCTTTTCGCCAGAGACGCCAGAGGTGTAGCTCAGACTGTAGACGTTGTTGCCCTGCGCCACAGTAGCAACAGCAGTGGCCTCAACATCCGGGTCGGTCCCAGCGTCCGCGCCATCTGGCGTCCACACGTCCACAGTCGGAACCGCGCTGACGGACTCATCGAGCGTTACTGTGATCGTGATTGCGCCCTTGGTCAGGTTAGTAGCGTCCTCAGAGCCCGTGCCCGTGCCGGTGCCGCCGGAACGCGTCACCGTCACCTTTGGCGGCACTCCATCAGCGAGCGTCACCGAGCCGGAAGGCGTCGAGTTGCCTGCCAGGTCTGAGATGCTGCCGACCAGGGATACCAATGGTGTGTCGTTGGCAGGTACTTCGGCCACCAGCGTCAGGTAGACGACTGCGCCGTTGACCACCGCTGACGCCGGGACGTGGGTCCCGCCGACATCGAAGGCCACTGAGAAGTCGCCAGCGTCCACGTTGGTTACGCTGCCGTCGAACTGCACCTTGATGTTCTTGCGGTCGGTCAACGTCGTCGAGTCAAGCTTCGTCACCGAGTCGTACACCTTGCCGGTCGCGTTTTCGCAAACAAGCCCAGGCAACGGAGCCGACGTCACTGGTGAACAGCCGGAACTGTTGGTCTTGAACGCCGGGATTTTCTGGTCAATCCGCACCGAGTGCGAGTTGAAGTCTGTTGTTACGCCGCCCGCGGGTTGCGGGACAGTGGAAGTGTCCGAGTCGCTGAACCCGAAGTTGCCAGCGAGGTCGGCGATCTTCACCTGGAAGTCCACCAGGTGGTCTGGGACGATGCCCACACCCAGCGTTGGCAGCGCAGCGCCCGGCGTGTGTGAATAGCTCAGCGAGGCCTGGCCGTCTACGACAGTGCCGAGCGTGAGTACCTCGTAGGCGTTGCCCGCGCTCACGGTGCCAGGCGTAGTCAGGATTTTCGTGGCATTCGCCGCGTCGTCGGTCTTATCAATAAACAAGCCACCGGACGCCGTAGTGCCTACGCTGAAGCCGCCAGGCCCAACGTTGCTGGTGACGCTGCTTATCGTCTGTGTCGCCTGTTGCAGTTTCAGCCCGGCGCCGGAGTCAGTTACGGAACCGGAGAACGTCGGAACACGGTTCTGGGTCGCAGAGCCCTGGGCGGGCGCGGTCACAGCAACCGTTGGGGCGATCGTGTCAATCAGGACCTGAGCCGTGCGCAGGACCGAGTCGGAGTCTGTGTACTCGAGAGTCACAGGCCCGTTGAGGACGCGGATTTTGGCAGCTGTCGTGGTACCCGCGATGCCCGTGATTGGGACCGTGGAACCCTCAGCGATCGCGCCGAGCGCCGGTGGGACCTTGTTTTCGACCAGATCCACGACACCTTCGAACCGGCCACTCGCGCGGCTCGTCTCTATCAGGTTGACAGTCAGGCCCGCGGTCGTGATGTCGGTCTTGACCGTCGCACTGATGTACTCAGTGACGCTGGTCGGGAAACGAATGTCGAACGGGACAGCCGTAGCCCCGGAGTTACGGGTGACCTGAATCCATGGCGCCACGACGCCATCGCCATCGAACTTGTTCGTTACCGCGATGACGCTGCTCGACACCAATGTGAACACGTCGTCGGCGTTGCCGAAGATCAGGTCCACGCCGGCCGTCCGGGCCGCTCCGCGGTCAATCAGCTTGATGTCCGACAGGGCGGCTGCAGCGATCGGGTTGGCGGGATCGCCCAGCAGCGTAAAGATCTGGCTGGTGCCAATTGTAGTCGTCGATGCGAGCGAGTAGCCCGCACCCGCAAACAACGTTGTGTAGGTCGCGTCGCCGTCATCCCACAACGTGGTCGTTGTGTTCTTGCCGGCATCCACGACCGCGACCCTGACCCTGTCAGCGGCCACACGAGCGCCTGCGTCACCGGCTGCGCCAGCCGTGGCAATCAGCTTGTTCGTCGCGCCCGCGGCGTCAGTTGTGCGGTACGTCGCGAACACGCTCTTGCCTGAACCGGCGTAGATGTAGCCGGCCCACACGTTCGGGTCGGTGGTGAGCTTCGACCACTCGTTGGCGACGTAGATCGTGCCAACGGCGGCGTTGGTATTCCTTGCCGAGCCCGCCACTGCCACTGCCAGCAGCGCTACTGCTGCCAGAGCGGTTAGCCATTTCGCTGAAAGCTTCACAGCGTCAGTCCCCCTTGCTTCCGCGTATGACCACTACTGGCTGGCAGAACTGCCGCTGGTCGGTGGTCGCCTTGCCGGAGCTACTACCGTTGATGAGTCCCGCACACGCCACCGAGGCGTGCAGGGCGCCGGCTCCTACCTTTTCAACGAGCGAGCGCGAACCGGCGCGCGCGCACCCGAACCTGAAACAAACCCCCGTGATTGTTGCATCGCCGTTTGCGCGGTGTCAACCCAAAGGGCTGCTCAGAAAACCCGTCTTTTCGCGAAGTTTTCCACATTACCGGCCTCCGAAGGCGGGCCCTGTGGAAAACCTCACGACGATCTGCTGGGCAATATAGGGTTGCCCCAATTCCAGTGTCAACGACGGATTCTAGACATTAAAGACTGAGTTTCGTTACGGGCGCGTTACGCTTCGAGGGCTTCGACGTCCTCTGATGGGCGATCTCGCTGCGAGATCAGGTCAAGTTGGGCGGGCGCCAGGGACGGATGCCGGGTAAGACGACGCGGCCTCGCCCATTGCGCGGCGATCTCGACGACGGCTCCGCCTGGAGCTTCTCGACGCAGGGAAAATTGCGCCGTAGCCCTTGCCCACATGTCAGGTCCCGCCGCCGCGACCTTGCAGGGTCTCCGGTCGGGATGAGGGTGCAGGCAGGTGCGCCAAGATCCTGAACCGAGTTCAGGATGGAAGGGCCGAGCTCAGCGTTAAAGCGCGCGGCGGGCGCGAACGCGGCGTCCTAGGGGGAACAAGCGCATCTCCCCCACCCGCGCCCGCACGCCTGTGGGCACCCGTCTCCCGCTGGGAGAAGGGGTAGCGGTAGCGCGCCTTACGCGAACGCGGGCTTCTCGGGCTTGGTGATGGACGCCAGGAACTCTGCGTTGGTCTGCGTCTTCTGCATGCGCTCGATGATCCTCTCCGCGGCCTCCGAGGAGTGCTTGGAGTCCTGGGAGATGATCGAGACCATGCGGCGCAGCAGCCAGACCTGGCGCAGCGTGGCGTCGTCGAGCAGGAGCTCTTCGTGCCGTGTGCCCGAGCGCTCGATGTCTATGGCGGGGAAGATGCGCTTGTCGGCCATGGCGCGGTTGAGGTGCAGCTCCATGTTGCCGGTGCCCTTGAACTCTTCGTAGATGAGGTCGTCCAGGCGGCTGCCGGTGTCGACCAGGCAGCTGGCGACCATCGTCAGGCTGCCGCCGCCTTCGCAGTTGCGCGCCGCGCCAAAGAAATTCTTGGGCGGGTAGAGGGCCACGGGGTCCATGCCGCCGGACAGTGTCTTGCCGCTGCCGGGGACGGAGATGTTGTAGGCGCGGGCCAGGCGCGTCAGGCTGTCGAGCAGAAGGACCACGTGCTCGCCGCTTTCGACGAGGCGCTTGGCGCGTTCGAGGGCGACCTCGGCGGCGCGGCAGTGGTCCTCGACGGGCTCATCGAACGTTGAGCTGAACACTTCACCCTGGACCGTGCGGCGCATGTCGGTCACTTCCTCGGGGCGCTCACCGATGAGGGCGACCATCAGGTAGACGTCCGGGTGGTTGGCCGTGATGCCCGCCGCGATCTGCTTGAGGAGGACGGTTTTCCCGGCCTTGGGCGGGGCGACGATGAGCGCGCGCTGCCCGCGGCCAATGGGGGCGATGATGTCGATAAGGCGTGTGGAGAGGACGCGCGGCGATGTCTCCAGCGTGAGGCGCTTGTCGGGGTATATGGCCGTGAAGTCCTCGAAGCGCGGCCGCTTGCGGGACGAGTCCGGGTCGTACCCGTTGACGAGCTCTACACGGACCAGCTTGTAGTTCCGGCTCCCGTCTGTGGGCGCCTCCACCTCGCCGGCGACCTGGTCGCCCGGGCGCAGGCCGTAGTAGCGGACCAGGTCCCGCCCCACCCAGATGTCTTCGGGGCCGGACTTGCGGCCCGGCGGGCGCAGGAACCCGTAGCCGTCGCTGAGGACATCGAGGAGGCCGCCGCCGAGGACCTTGCCGCTCTTTTCCGCGTTGTGGGACAGGAGCGTGAGGATGAGGTCCGCCCGGCGAGCCAGGATGCCGTTCTTGACCCCCGATTCCACAGCAAGGGCGCGCAGCTCTTCGACGGACTTGGCGCCCAGGTTGCCAAGCATGCTGTCTGTCTCAAGGTGAGGCAGCGCGGCCTGTGGGACTCGGCCGTCAGCGCTTTGAACCGGCTCCCCCTCTGCGCCGCGGCGTCGGGTAGAACGGCGCCGGTAAGGGGTGCGGCTTTGCGATCTTGTCAGGGGAGTCAGTTCGGGGGCCTCCGTGTGCTTCCAGGCGGAGTCGTGCCGCTCGGCGCGACGCCTTGCCTGGGTGTTTCAACTTAGTTGGTGGTCAATGGCTGGCATGGACGATGAAGAGCCGGTCCGAGTGGTCGTGACTCCGGGCCCGCTTGCGGCGTCTGCCTGGGTAGCGCACGGCAAAGAGAGGATGTACTTGTGTGCAGGACCGGCGCGAAGTGTGGCTCGGGGAACCCGAGGCCCTTCTTACCCCTGCTCAGATTTGACTCCGGCCACTCTGTCAGTCAGGAGCCCTCGCGGGCACCACCGTGCACGGCTGACTGTTTGGGGTGGACCAGGAAATATTCCGCCCGGTGATCCGGGGGACCGCCGCGTAAAAGACTCGGGCCTGATGGCCACGGCGCCGCGGTAACGCCTGAATGGTAGCACGACTCAGGCCCATTGCGGCGGACCTGACACGCAGCCGCGGGTGCGTGGCCGCCTCCAATTCTAAAAGCGCTTACGTGTGACGAGCCGCGCCGTTCACATCTGGCGCGATCTCCATCTTGTGCTGGCCGCCTTCGCGCAGCACCTTGCCGGCCGCAGCGATGAACTCCCGGAACAGCGGGTGCGGGCGGTCGGGCCGGGACGCGAACTCGGGGTGAAACTGGGTGCCGAGCATGAACGGGTGACCGAGCAGCTCGCCGACCTCAACAAGCGACTCGTCCGGGGAGACGCCACTGGCGACCAGGCCGGCCTCCTCGAAGCGCGTGCGGTAGCGGTTGTTGTACTCATAGCGGTGCCGGTGGCGCTCGTGGACGATCTCCCCGCCGTACGCCGCTCGTGCGAGCGTCCCTTCCTTTAGCTTGCACGGGTAGGAGCCCAGCCGCATCGTGCCGCCGGTTGCCTTCAGCTTTTCTTGACCGGGCAACAGGGCGATTACAGGGTCAGGGGTGTCCGTGGCGAACTCCAGCGAGTTGGCCGCTGGCAGGCCGAGCTCGCTCCGGGCGTACTCGATGACCATGACCTGCAGCCCCAGGCAGAGGCCGAGGTAGGGGACCTTGCTGCGGCGCGCGTAGCCAGCGGTCTGGATCATCCCCTGTACGCCGCGCTCCCCAAACCCTCCTGGCACGACTATCCCCGAGACGCAAGCGAGCAGTTTTTCCGCGCCCACGACCTCCACCATCTCGGCGGCCACCCAGGTGATCCGCACGTCCTTGCGGTGGTGCCAGCCGGCGTGCCTGAGGGCTTCTCGCACGGAGATGTAAGAGTCGTGCAGGTCCACGTACTTGCCGACTACTGCAACCTCCAACGACTCTTTGGGCTGGCTGGCGAGGGAAACCAGCTCGCGCCAGCGCTCCAGGTCCGGGGCCCTGTCCGGGAAACCGAGGGCGCGGGTTATGACGTCGCCCAGTCCGCCTTCCTCAAGGACCAGCGGCACGGCGTAGACACTGTCCAGCGTGGGCAGGCCTATGACATTGGCGACCGGGACGTCGCAGTAGAGAGCGATCTTCTCCCGCACGCCCAGGTCGATGACCGGGACATCCGCCCGGCAGAGGATCGCGTCAGGCTGGATGCCCATGGCCCGGAGGGCCTGCACGCTGTGCTGGGTCGGCTTGGTCTTCAGCTCCTGGGTCGACTGCAAGAACGGCAACAGGGTCACGTGGACGTAGAAGACGTTCTGGCGACCGGCGTCGTTGCGCATCTGCCGGATGGCTTCCAGGAATGGCTGGCCCTCGATGTCGCCGACCGTCCCGCCGACCTCCACGACCACCACGTCTGCGCCGCTGCTTGAGGCCAGCCGTCGCATGCGTTCCTTGATGGCGTTGGTTACGTGGGGGACGGTCTGGATCGTGCCGCCGAGGAAGGCGCCCTTGCGCTCGTTGGCGATGACCTCGCTGTAGACCTGGCCAGCGGTCACATTGGAGAGCGCCGTCAGCTCAACATCTATGAACCGCTCGTAGTGGCCCAGGTCAAGGTCGGTCTCGCTGCCGTCCACGGTCACGAACACCTCCCCGTGCTGGTACGGCGACATGGTGCCCGGGTCAACGTTCAGGTACGGGTCGAGCTTCAGGACGGAGACGCTGAGGCCGCGCGCCTTGAGCATCCTGCCGATGGACGCCACGGCGATCCCTTTGCCCAGGGAACTGACCACGCCTCCGGTCACGAAGATGTACCTGGTCAATGGCCGGCCCTTTCGCGAGCGCGCAAAACCTGTCCGCGGCGGGTGATGGGGCTGGGTGAGAGGCGCACCCCGCCCGGTTGGCGGGCGGACTCAGGGCAAATGCAGGCCGGGGTGCGTGGAGGGTTGATCGAAGGGTACCTCGACTGCGCGTCGCCGGTGCGCCGTCAGGGAGGTCGAGGCCGATGCCGGATTCTAGGCACCGGCACTCACCGGTGTCAATGTGGGGGTCACCATGTCGGACGCGTTCATGGCCGGGGCGGCTGGGCCGCCTTTGCTAGACTCGGTCGGTCCGGTCCGGCGCCCGCCGGGCCGGTCTCTTTTCGGGGCATCCCGCCATCTGGCAGCCGCACCCTGCGGAGGACCGGGTTGGATCAACTTTCCGCTGAACAGGTACGCGCCATAGCCAGGCTGACACGTGTCCGGCTCACGGAAGTGGAAGTCGAACGCATGCGCGGCCAGCTATCTGCGATCCTGCTGCACTTTCAGTCGTTGTCCACTGTGAACACGACGGGTGTCGAGCCCACCGGCCACACTACCGACGCCCACACTGTGACGCGGCCGGACGAGCCCGGCCCGTCGCTGCCCCGGGCGGCTGTCCTGGCGAACGCGCCTGACAGCGAAGGTGAGTTCTTCCGTGTCAGGCCCATCCTCGAATAGCACGAGATGACACCTCAGGCCAGCACCAGACCGAATTCGGCGCTGACGCTGACGGCGCACGAGGCGCGCGCGCTGCTTGCGAAGGGCGAGATGTCAGCCGTCGAGTTGGCGGGAGCGGCCCTGCAGCGGATCCAGGCGCTTGAGCCGCGGCTGCACAGCTTCCTCGCAGTCACCGAAAGCCTGGCGCTCGAGCAGGCGGCGGCAGCCGACCGACGCCTACGTGGCGAAGGTGCGGCGCCGGGCCCGCTCACCGGCGTCCCTGTGATGCTGAAGGACAACTTATCGACCGCCGGGGTGGCGACCACGGCCGGGTCCAAGATGCTGGAAGGCTACGTGCCCCCTTACGACGCGCACGTCGTCGAGCGGCTGCGGGACGCCGGGGCGGTGATCGTCGGCAAGGGCAACTTGGACGAGTTCGCCATGGGCTCGTCCAACGAGAACTCCGCGTTCGGCCCAGTCCGGAACCCCTGGGACACGAGCCGCGTGCCCGGCGGGTCCAGCGGCGGCCCTGCAGCGGCGGTGTCTGCGGGCCAGTGTTTCATTTCGTTGGGGTCTGACACCGGGGGCAGCATCAGGCAGCCGGCCGCCCTGTGCGGCGTCGTCGGATTTAAGCCCACATACGGCCTCGTTAGCCGGTACGGGCTGATCGCCTTCGCGAGCTCGCTGGACCAAATCGGGCCCATCGCCCGGGACGTGCGGGACTGCGCTGACATGCTGACCGTGATCGCCGGGAAAGACCCACGGGACTCGACGTCGCTCGACCTGCCAGGGCGGGACTATGCGTCCGGGCTGCGCGCCGACGGGTTGAAGGGGCTCCGGGTGGGCGTCCCGCGCGAATACCTGGTCGAAGGCATCGAGCCA